>JAYTIB010000272.1:0-2026 GCA_043732205.1 Schlesneria sp.
CGTGATCCCACGCGTCGCTGGCCAGGAACTCCTGCAATGTCCGGGGACTGATCCCGGCCGCCAACGCCATCGGCTCGGCACTCTTGCGCGGCAACTTGCGGAGCGGCCCTCGCACATCCTTCGACAACTTCCCGCGAGGCTCCCGACGCCCCAAACAATCCGCGAACTCGTCCAAGAATTCCCGCCGATTCGAACGCAAACTCTCCCTCTGATCGACGGTCATCATTGACCTCCCAACAATGACTCCGCAACCCTCCCGCGACAAAACACAAAACCCGATACCACACGGCGGAATTCACGAAAAGTGCGCTGTAGTGTTAGTTGCTCGCTCGGACAAGAAGCCGATCGACGACAAGGTGCTGTATCCGTATCCGAATCCGAAAATCTTGGGACTGATCCTCGATCCGAAGGAGACGGCCAAGGTCGAGCATGTCACGTCCGGTTCAGCAGCGGAACGAGACGGCTTCCTTGCGGGAGACGAAATCGTGACGCTCGCAGGTCAGCCGATCTTGTCGATTGCTGACGTGCAATGGGTGCTGCATCATGCCGGTGACGTTGCCAAGTTGAGCGTGGACGTCTCGCGAGACGGGAAGACCAAGACGATGACCCTCACGCTGGCGAAGGGATGGCGTCAACGAGGAGACATTTCGTGGCGAGCCAGCTCTTGGGACTTGCGCCGCATGACCCTCGGTGGGATGCGACTGGAAACTCTGCCAGAGGATCAGCGGCGCGAGCTGAAGCTGCCCGCCAACGAGTTGGCTCTGCGAGCCAAATGGGTCGGCCAGTACAACGACCACGCCGTGGCGAAGCGGGCCGGGTTCCTCAAGGACGACATTATCCTGGCCATCGACGGCGACCGAACTCCGATTACCGAATCGGAGTTGATGGCGAGATTCCTTCAGTCCAAGTTGCCCGGCGACAAAATCACAATGTCCGTTCTGCGAGGCCAGCAGAAACTCGAACTCACGTTCGACCAACAGTAATCAGAATGTCTACCACGCTTCCAAAGCGTCCATCGATCCCAAGGCACCCCAGACTCCGTACCTACTTGGTTTATGCCAAAAGGAATGTGCGCCTGCTCCATCAGTCATGTCTTCTTTCGGGACCGGTTGGATCGCTGTGAGGTCGCCCGTGTTGATCGTTTCATTGATGAATCGCACCGCGCCGTCGCACATCAAGACTTGGCATCCGCCGGGGTGTCGGCTGCTGGCCGTGAACCAACCGCCGACCGATTTTCCACTCGGAGGAGCCGACGCGGCACAGGAAGGGCCGTTCGGCGGCAATGCCGTCAGGAACACCGAATAGATTGGATGACCGCTCGCCCAGCGTTCGCCGCTCAGTTCGGACAGGACTGCAACGGCATCAAGGTAGCGACCGTTAGACGTCAGCTTGAGGCAATCGGCCGGGCTGGTCGCAGCCACTTTGGCAACTCTCCCACGTGCATCACGCGAGTCGTTCGGAGTTCCAAGGTCGCGCTCCGCCATCGCAATCGTATCGCTCGTTCCGTCAATGATTTCTCGAATTGATACACAACTTCGCCAGCCAAACGGTCCTCGCGTTTTCCTGCGATTCGGAAAGTCGTCTACGCCGCCTTCCTCACCAAAATCCAGTTGATCGCCTGCATTGAAGAAGTACCCAGCGTGAAATTGATTATGAACTTTCGGTGTCATCTCGGACGAGGGACAGAACAAGCACTCGAAGTCGCCTCGGAATGATTCTTCCAACAACGTCATCGGATCACCGCCTTGGCCTGGTGATGAGACAATCATTTCCCACAGTGGCGACGATTCCAACATGGGAATCAACATCGCCCGTCCCGACAACCGCTCGCCGTTCTCGTGAGTTCCACCGGCATACGGGGGAAACATTTTGTAGATGTCGTGGTAGTTGTGCAGAGCCAAGCCCCATTGCTTGAGGTTGTTCTTGCACTGCGAGAGTCTTGCTGCCTCGCGAGCCTTCATCACCGCGGGCACCGTCAACGTGAGCAGCAGGCAAACGCAGCCGACAGCCACAGCGATATTGATCC
>JAYTIB010000273.1:0-14088 GCA_043732205.1 Schlesneria sp.
CGATGAGTACGATGCTCGTTAGCCAAAGACAACGGGTGTTCATGGCGGTAGCATCCCCAGCAGCGCCGAAATGTCCCCTACGCCGTTCGGATCGACGAATGGGAATCCTTGACTGTCATTGCGAATGTTCCCTTCGGAGATTCCGTTTAGGCTGTCTGACACGCGAACGCACGAGAAGCCCGTCACTTCGCCCCCGCCGCGAACACCGCCTCGCACGAGAACTGAAGGCCCGGCAGGAGGTGGGTGGTGTGGAGTTCCGGCGGCTTCACCACCTGTTTCTGCCAGCGGTCGCCGACCCGGCGGTGGACGAGCATCTCGGCGCGGTCGGCGTCGAGGATCCAGTACTCCTGCACGCCGAACTGGAGGTATTCGTCGGGCTTCTCGTCGTAATCGCGTGGTCGCGAGTCGGGTGAGACGACTTCGATCACCAGTTCGGGAATCCAGGCGGCCCAGCAATCGCGATTGTTCGACGGGTTGGGCGTCTTGTAGACGACGACGTCGGCATGGCGGCTGGAGTCGACTTCCTCGATATCGCAGCGCGTCTCACCACCGCCGCCCAGCGAGTGAATCATGCCGGAGTGGCTCGCCTTGTAGGCGAAGAGTTGCTCATAGATGGCCTGGACCTGATGAAAGTGCGGCGGATTGGCGACTTCAATCACGACGAGACTCCCTTGACGGCGTTCATACCGGTAGCCCTCGACAAAATCGGCGTCGTGATACTCTTCCAAACTCATTTTCCGCCCGTGGTCAGCCGGGCCGAGTCGCAGGTTTGTGGCAAGCATGTCATGGTCCTTGGCGGGTCAGTCCGCACTGCAATCGTACTCGTTGATCCCGTCGCGAGGCGAGAGCCGTTTCGGTGTGAATGCCGGCGACCACGCATCAACTTCGCGTTTGAATCAGGACGTTGGCCACTACTGTAGTCCCGCCGCTCCGCCGGCGGGACGTCCGGTCGGCGGAGCGACCGGACTACAGGGGACAGTCCTCACACCATCAGCACGCGCGCGTTCAGCTTGTCGGCCAGCGAGCCGACGAGGTCGTTGAGGAGGTCGAGCGAGGCGTTGGCTTCGTCGAGCGTGATCGTCAGTGGGGGGCTGACGCGGAGGACTTTGCCCGCGAGTGCGCCCAGCAAATGGATGCCGACGCCGTCTCGGCCGAGGTAGCAGGCTTCGACGATCTTGGCGGCGACCTCGCCCGGCGTGAGTGAGCCGACGGCGGCGCATTCAAAGCCGAACACGAGGCCCTCGCCGCGCACGTGGTTGACGAGGCCGGTCAGCTTCAACTGGTCGAGCTTCTTTAGGAAGAGCGGCGTCAGTTGGCGGACGTGCTTCAGGACGTCGGTCGATTCGAACTCATCGAGCGTGGCGAGGACCGCCGCGCACGACAGCGGGTTGGCGCTCCACGTGTCGGACGCTTCGCCGTACTTCATCGTCGCGAAGACATCGCCGCGCGAGGCGACCGCGGCGACGGGGACTCCATTACCAAGCCCCTTCCCCAGCACAACCATGTCCGGCTCGATGCCGTATTCCTCGAAGGCGTACATCGAACCGGTGCGGCCGAAGTTGGCCTGCACTTCGTCGAAGATGAAGATCAGATCATGCTCGCGGCAGAACTGCTGGAGCATCTGGTGGTACGCGGCCGTCGGATGAAAGCTGCCCCCGCCGCCGAGATACGGCTCGGTGATCAGGCACGTCAGCTTGCGACCGAACTGCCGCCACAGGTCGTCCAGTTCGGCGCGATACTTGGCGAGGTCGATCGCGCCGGGCTCGTAACCGGCGTCGATGATCTCGTCCATCGGGAAGCTGATGAACTTCACGCGCGGATCGCGTTCGGAGTCCTTCTCGGACCCGGTGACGGCGTTGGCGAGCCCCTTCTTCCCGTGAAAGCCGTAGCGCGTGGCGAGGATCATGTCGCGCGTCTTGTCCCGCGCGAGGCACGCCCAGAGCGCCTTCTGGATCGCCTCGGACCCCGACGCCGCCCAGACGATCGTGTCGAGCCGTTCGCTCCCCTTCGATCGCTTGATGTTGGCGAGCAGCCGCTGCACCGCCTGCGTTTCGATCTCGGTGATGCCGTTGTACGCGGTCATCGTGATCGCGGGGATGTACTTACTGTAGTCTTGTCGCTCCGCCGACAAGACGTCCCGTCGGCGGAGCGACGGGACTACAGTAGTGCGATCCGTTGCACACGAATCGGTGCGTTCCGAAGACTCCACGCACCCTACACCTTCTTCACTGAACAATAACTCCGGCGACCAGCCCATCGACTTCGCGAAGTGCTGCATCCACCGCTTCGGGTTGTGCCCGAGATTCGCCACCAGCACGCCGGACGAGTAGTCGAACAGTTTTCGTCCTTCGGGCGTCCAGTGATACACGCCCGCCGACTTGGCAAACACGGCCTGCGACGGCGTAAACGTCCGCAGCGCGAGCGGCTCCCGCTCGGCGACGACCTGACGGACGGCGTTGGATTTCGTTTCACCGGCGAACTGGATCGGTTGAGTCATGGATGATCTGTGCTTTCTCTAATTAGCGTTGCCGGAAAGTTGTTCATAGCAATCTGTCGCGATCACGCGCCCCATGCAGGACTCGCACGATCAAGACCTTCTTTGCCTCAAGTCGGTAGTAGATGACGTAGTTGCCGACGAGCGTGAACCGAAGCCCCGGTCGAATCTCATCACAGGGCTCGCCGAATTCCGGGTTGTGACCGACCATGCGAAACTTTTCGGTCATTCGGAGGCGAACGTCGCGGGCGGCGCCCCGATTGTCGCGAGCGATGTACTTGTGAATCGACTTGAGATCCTCACGCGCGAGCGGTGAGACGACGTACCTGGGCATCAGGCATTCCCCGACTCAGCAAGCAGCTCCCGCTCGCACTCCGCATCAATTTCGTCGAAGAAGGCATCCAAACCCTCGTCATCGACCTCGATCCCGAGACCGGCATCGAGTTCCGCCTGACCCCGATCAATCTCGGCCCGCAATCCGCGAACTCGCTTCTGACGCAGCAGTCGTACCGCGTCACAAACCAAGTCGCCTTCCGACTGGTAGCGACCTTGCGACAGCTCGGCGTCGACGAAGCTCTTCAAATCGGGTGGAAATGCGATGGACATTGGCTCGCTCCCTTGCAGTCATCAACGAGTATCTCAAACACGCCGCGGCACAACTCCAAGCTAAACTTGTCCGGAGTACAACACAACCTGTTCCGCCTTGCCCGGTCGGTACAACACCAGCCCGCCGTGCGCGTCGTTGACTCGGACCACGCAATCGGGTTCACCGGCAGCGTGGCGTTCGAGGATCGCTTCGAGGGCTTGGACCGCCGCGACCGATTGCCGGTCGGCGGCGAGGTCGTTGTAGGAGAGAGCCTGAACTTCGGCGAGACGCTTCGGTTCGTCAGCCCCCGCGCCAGAAAACTTCACGTAAGCGAGTTCCCTCGCGAAGCGTTCGAGGACTTCAATGCCGTAGCCTCGCTGAGACCGCTCGCCCCACGGTTCGAGGAACGTGCCGTTGTAGTGGTTGTTGACGGTGATCTTCCGTTTGAGCGGCGTCTCCCCCTCGACCGTCAGTTCGACTCCGCGTTTGCGCGAGTGGCCGTTCCAGACGCCGTTGTCGAAGCGGAACTGGACCTCCTGCTCGACGTAGCCGGGGAAGTTGTCGGGCGTGACCCACGACGTGTGGATGTCAAACGCCGCATCGCGACCCGAGTCGTACTCGTAGACCATCCGCATCTGCGTGCTGTCCCACGTCGGTCCGTCCTTCGGCCCGACCAACCCGCGCTGGCCCGTCGCCGTGATCGTCTTCAGTCGGCCACCAAACGTGAAGTCAATCAGCTTGATGTAGTGACAGGCGACATACGTGCCGGGGTTGCGTCCGACGATCCACTCGGCGAACTGGCCACCCGAGATCGACTTCGGCTCCAGCAGCGAGCAGTATCCCGTGTTGACGTGCTTCAAGACTTGATCGTGAACCAGCGTCCGCAGCTTCTTGTGATCGGGGTCGAGCAACTTGTGATAGACGACTTTGGCGAGCAGATTCTTCTTGCGAGCCAACTCGACCAGCTCGTCGAGTTCTTGCAGCTTCAGCACTGACGGCTTCTCGATCAGGACGTGAGCACCCGCTTCGAGAATCTGTTTCGCCGCGTCGAAGTGCCGGTCGTCGGGAGTCGCCACGCAGGCGAAATCGACTCCCGCCGCGAGCATCTTCGCCACCGAGTCCGCTCCCGCGTGAGAGACGAACGGATGGATGCTGCCTCCCGCCGCCCGCTTGTACGCCTCAGCCCGCGCCCCCGTGCGAGTCGCCACCGCCACGAGCGGCACGCTGACGTCCCCGAACCGCCGGTCGAAAAGCCCTTCGCGATGAGTCCGCTCAAAAAACGGCCGGTATGTTTCGTCGAAGATCATCCCCATGCCAACCATGCCGGCACGGAGCGAATTCGTTGGCAGTACGTTGCTCATCGACTCAGCCTTTCAACAACCGGCAGCTTACGGGAATCTGTGGCGTGACGGATGTCCGTGATTGCTTGTTTGCCATTGTCGGTTCTGTAACACTCCATCCAACACCATCTACTCTGCTGCTGCGGGAAGCAACTTCGTGACCACGACTTTTCTTTTCTGGAACATGGGCAACCTGCCGCGAGCCGAGGTTGCTGCACAGTTGGTCCAGCAGCACGCCGTAGATGTTCTGATGCTGACAGAGTGTGACATCGACGACAACCATCTGACACAGCAACTCGCGGATTCCACTGGAGCCCGGTTTCACCGTCCCTGGAGCCAATCGACCCGCATCCGGATTTTCACCCGCATGCCGCAGAATCATGTTCGTGAGGTCCAGTTTGACCCATCAAATCGTATGACGATCAGTCGGTTGATTTTTGCCAAGACAGACATGCTCTTGGCAGTCCTCCATCTCCCAAGTAAGGTGAATTGGAGTGACGACGATCAGCGTGAGGAAGTGCAACGATTTGCGAGGGAAATCCGCAGCGCCGAGCGTCGTCATGGCCACGAGCGAACGGTTCTCGTGGGCGACTTGAACATGAACCCGTTTGAGCCGGGGATGGTCTCCTCGCACGGCTTTCATGGTGTCATGACGCGAGAACTGGCCATGAAGAAAACACGAACAGTACAGAACCACGAATACCCATTCTTTTACAACCCCATGTGGGGGTGTTTCGGAGATCGAACAGCAGGTCCGGCGGGCACACATTTCTTCCGATCCGGAAAGCCGGTTCTCTACTTCTGGAACATCTTCGATCAAGTGTTGGTGCGCCCCGATTTGCTGAGCGTGTTCGACAATGACGTTCGGATCGTGGACGCCGTCGGAGTAGACTCTTTGTGCGACAGCGGAGGGCGACCTGACTGTTCCAAAGGATCGGACCACTTCCCACTCCTGTTTCGTTTGGGACTTTGAGCTCCCCAGAAAGGTTTAGAAATCATGCCAACCGTCGAAACCCCGTTCTGGGGAGACGATTTACTCGTCACAGAAGCGCTCACTCCCATCGCAGTCATGCGGCAGGCAGCGGCTCAACTGCCGGCCATAACCAAGAATCTTCTCGAAGCAGAGATTGAAACGTCATCTGATGTCAACGACAGCGTTGACCACACGTTTTCCATCATCGCACCGGGTTTGGACCGATATGCCTGCCCGATCTTCACAGTTCGTCACAACGATATGTTGGTCTATCCAACGACCACGCATCGCTTGGCCATGGTCATGGAAGAAAAGGAAGACAATTCATGGTTTGACGACACTGAGGACGAATTGAGAGCGTCAATTCGCAAAATCCTGGCCTCGGGCCGCGTCAAGGCGATCATTTATTCACTGCTCGCAAAGCTCAACGAGAAAACAGTTGAAAGCAACGAGCAGATGCTTGAAAGAATCAATCAGGCAAAGGCGCGTCATGCCAGTCAGCCGTAAAGACAATCCCAACAACTCAGACGCCCACCATTGGAACTGCACCAAATGAAACAACCGTCCATCATCCTCTCCGCTTTCGCCGATGAGTCCGCGAATTCCAAGACCGCCGTCGAGCAGTTTGCCGCTTTGGCCGCGATTGGCCTGCAGTATTACTCGCCCCGGTTTGTCGATGTGATGGGGGTGGGGAAGGTCAAGCATGTCACCGAGCTGGATGGCGACGAGTTGGCTCGGTTGGCGAAGTTGCAGGCTGACTATGGGATGAAGGTGACGAGCATCGGGGCGCGGTTGGGGAAGGTGAAGTTGCTTGATGTCGAGGATGGGACGCACAACAAGTTTGTCCCCGATGCGGCGTACCATGCGGGGGACGTGGCGGCGACGATTCGGGCGGCGCAGGCTTTGGGGGCGAAGCTGATTCGCGGGTTCTCGTTCTATCATCCGAAAGGCGAAGACCCGGCGAAGTACGTGCAGCAGGCGGCTGATCGGCTGGGGCCGATCGTCGATCTGTGCGCCAAGGCGGGCTTGGTCTACGGATTGGAGGTCGAGGCGAATCTCGTCGGGCAGAACGGACGGATGCTGGCCGCGCTGGCGAAGGCGATCGGGCGAGCGAACCTCGTCTGCATCTTCGACGGCGGGAATATCTCGTCGCAGAATCTGTCGCCGCTGGAGTGTCTGGCCGAGTACCGGGCGATGCGCGACTCGTTCGGCTGGATGCACATCAAGGACTACCGCGTCGATCCGAACCTCGTCTGGACCGGGGTGGTCAACGAGGAGATGCTCAAGAACTTCGTCCCGTGCGATGTCGGCGACTCGGGTCACGAACTGATCCTGCGGGATTTGAAGGAACATCTCCCCGCGATCGAGGCGAAGTTGAAGAAGCTCGGTGCGCCGGGAGTGTTTCTGGAACTCGAACCGCATCTCAAGGGGGGCGGCCAGTTCGGCGGCTTCAGCGGCCCGGACGGGATGGGAGTCGCGGTGAGGTCGCTCTGTCGGCTGCTCGATTACGTCGGGATCGGCTACAAGTTGCGCGACTTCGACGACATCAAAGCGGCGCGCGGGTTCTGAGAAGCCAAGACAAGATGATGACCACAGATTTCACGGATGACACGGATAAGAAGGAGAGTGAGTGATGACTGCGAAACGTTCATCAGTTCGGTTGTGTTGCGTCTTCTGTGCGCTGCTGAGCGGCCTGCTGTGGCTGTTGCTGGCGCAGGGCTTCTTGACTTCGGTCGCCACGGCCGAGGACAAGCCGGCTGTGGTCGAGAAGCCGCCGGTGAAGGACAAACCCAAGTCCGACGATGCCGAGGCCGAACTGCCGAAAGACACCAAGCGATACCAGTACCGTCGGGATCACGATCCAAACGGGACCGGCAAGTTCTACATGGGGCGCGAGATCGCCCAAGTGATGAGCTTTCACGGTGCGCCGTGGCTCGAACGTCCCGAACGGGAGGAAGAGGAGCGGCTGAGCGCACTCGTCAAGTTGTTGAAGCTCAAACCGGGAATGGCCGTCGCCGACGTCGGTGCCGGTTCCGGAGTGATCTCGATCCTGATGGCCAGGGACGTCGGCAAGGACGGCAAGGTGCTGGCGATCGACATCCAGAAGGAGATGCTCGAACTGCTGCACGACAAGCTGGAGCGGATCGGCGTCAAAAACATCGAGTTGGTGCTGGGGACCGAGAAGTCACCGAAGCTGGAACCCAACACCGTCGACCTGGCCCTGATGGTCGATGTCTATCACGAGTTCAAGTTCCCGTTCGAAATGATGGAGGAACTTTCGAAGTCTCTGAAGCCCGGCGGGCGGATCGCGTTTGTCGAGTACCGGCGCGAAGATCCCAACGTGCCCATCAAGCTGGTTCACAAGATGAGCGAGGCGCAGGTGAAGAAGGAAATCCAGCAGCCCGAATTCGGCCTCAAGTGGAAGGAAACGATCGGCGAGCTGCCGCGCCAGCACATCGTCGTGTTCGAGAAACCGGCGAAGGCGGAGTAGTCGCTGGTCCGCTTTCCGCGTGAACAGCAGAATGGATCAGGTGAGCCGGGCGGCGTCAGTCCCCGGATGTCTGTCATGGTTGAAGAGTCCGAGGGCTGACGCCGCCCGGCTCACCTCGACTCATACAGACTCAGACCGCCATCAAAAACATATCGCCGTCGCCGGTCCGAGGGGGAAGACCGACGACGGCGATCACAGGTTTGGTACCCAGGGTACCGAGCCGACAAGAGCTGTTGGATCAGAAACCGGCGGTTTCATTTCCAACAGCATTGGGCGGTGGAGTGACCTGCACGGGAATTCGTGGTGAGTCAATCTCTGTTGTGGATCGTGCAGATCCCTTCCGCGGAAATTCGTTGCAGACTCAGTGTTGGAAATCAGGCTCGATCGATGTGTCCCAAACCGGCGGTCCGGCATTGCCGTTGAACAGCTCCGCCCGACCCCAGTGTTATCGGGTTCAACGTGGCTTCTGTTCACCGCGTTCGATCGTTTTCTTGACGCACCAGATTTGCCCTGGAAGCCTGCGGAACCCGGCATAGCGGTTGCGCCGAAGTTCCGGTCCGACATGAGGCCATTCGGTTTCTGCCGCAGATCATGTTGCCGTGGGAATGAGATCAAAACTTGCCGACGAGCCGCTCACAATTCCTGATCGTCGCCACGCTTTCCCAGGGGGGACTCGCCCTCTTCGGATTCGTGCTGGCCTGGCTGCTGGGAATCAACCCGTTCGACACGATCCGATTCACCGGCCGCGCCGTCGTGTGGGGAATTGCCGGAACGATTCCGATGCTGATCGTGTTCGCGTTCACGTATCAACTGCCGATCGGGCCGCTCAAAGACATCAAACAGTTTCTGATCGAAAACCTGGGGCCTCACCTGTCACAGTGCCGTTGGTACGATCTGGTCTGGGTCGCGCTGCTCGCGGGGTGTTCCGAGGAACTCGTGTTTCGCGCCGTGATGCAGACCTGGCTGAATCAATGGGGAGTGACGACGGGTCTGCTGGTCAGCAACACCTTGTTTGGATTGGCTCATGCCGTCACGCCGCTGTATGCGGTGCTGGCGGGACTCTTGGGAGTCTATCTGGGGGCTCTGTTTCAATTCGCCGACGAGGGGAATCTGCTGGTGCCAATTCTGACGCATGCGCTCTACGATCTGGTGGCGTTCGCGGTTGTTCGGCGCAGCTTCCGGGCTCAACAGTTAGCGGACGCACCCGTCGGCGAAAGCCTCGGCGGGCCGTGAGAATGACA
Organism: Schlesneria sp.; assembly: GCA_043732205.1. Classification (GTDB taxonomy): domain Bacteria; phylum Planctomycetota; class Planctomycetia; order Planctomycetales; family Planctomycetaceae; genus Schlesneria. The sequence goes on from JAYTIB010000273.1 coordinate 9,126, forward strand.
TTTCGCGACGCCCGGAACGGCAGGTGTCATTGAAACGCCAGGGGGCTCCACCGTTCGTGTCGCGAATAAGAAGTGGAGACCTTCGGTCAGCCGTTTCGGCGGGGTCGGGAGACCCGCGCCGAACAGCGGCCCGCGCGCCCGTCGCCGGAGGGTGTCCGGCGATTACTGCCGACACGGACCGCTCGATCGATCTGATGGACTGAACGTACGGCAAGGTCTCAGCAATCAAACTTGCCACGCGCGCGAAATCTCAGATATCATCGCCACCCAGTGATTCGCGGTTCGTTGACGCAGCCAACACAGGGACGTGTCACCACTTGGGTGAAGCAATTGGCAGCCGCGAACACGTTCAGAAAAAAAAGAGCCGGAATGGAATCATCGGCAACGTTGAGTTAACCCGTGCGACAAGCCGATTGATTGATTCGGCACGTTCGACATGGCAGGCAATCTCCCGCCGACCGGAGTCCCTGGCATCGGTAGTCCATTGCCGAACACGGTACTCCGCACTTTGGGTGGACTGTTGGGACGAGTCATGGCAGTGAAGTCCGGCGAAACCGAATCGCGATCGATGCTCGCCGAGTGTCTGTGCCGGCTGACAGACTTTTGCGCCCGCCGCGCCCGGCTGACCATGTGGCTGATCATCTTGTCCGCAGTGGGCTGCGTCGCCTACACAGTCCAATGCATCAAGTTCAAGACCGACCGCGCCGACCTGATCGACCCCGCCGCCACATTTCAGAAACGCTGGCAGCGCTACACGGAAAGTTTCGGCGACACGTCCGACATGGTGGTCGTCGTCGAATCGAAACGGCCCGAGACCATCAAGCAGGTCTTGGACGATCTGGGCGAGCGGCTAAAGGCCGATCCCAAGTTGTTCACGAACGTTCTGTACAAGGTCGAACCCGGCAAGCTGCGGGACAAGGGGTTGCAGTACCTGTCACCGGAACAACTGACCAGCGGCCTGGAACGGCTCGACGAATACCGGCCGATCGTGAATGGAAATTGGGACTTGATCCGTCTGGAAGGACTGGTCCCGCGCATCCAGAGCCAACTGAAACGGCTCGAAAAGGCGGGGCGTCTGCAGGACAGTGCGCTGCTGGTGCATTCCGATCGTCTGGCGGCCAGCCTGGTCGCCACGCTCCATGACCGCAACGACTTTTCGAATCCCTGGCCGGACATGCTGCCGGTCGATCCGCACATGCGCGACCAGGCGAACGAGACCGTCTATCTGCTGAACGACGACGGCACGATGGGCTTTGTGATGGCTTCGCCGGTCGACATGACCAGTTCCTTTCAGGGAGCGACGGTGGCCATCGACAGGCTCCGCGAATTGATCGTCGGCGTGGGGCGTCAGTACCCCGATGCGAAGATCACCCTGACGGGGATTCCCGTGCTCGAAAACGACGAGATGCGGCGATCTCAGGCCGACTCCCTGCTGGCGTCGATCATCTCGTATCTCGGCGTGGCGATCATTCTGTTCGTGGGCTTCCGCGGCTTCCTGCATCCGTTGCTCGGATTGGCGATGCTGGCGGTGGGGATGGCGTGGTCATTCGGCTACACGACCCTGACCGTTGGTCACCTGAACATTCTGTCCGTGTCGTTCGTCGCGATCCTGATCGGACTGGGAATCGACTTCGCGATTCACATCCTGGCCAAGTACCTCGAACTGCGCCATCAGGGACTGGGCTTGCGAGCGGCGCTGGTCGAAACAACAGGCAGCGTGGGCGGCGGCATCGTGACGGGCGCGGTGACGACATCGCTGGCGTTCTTCTGTGCGACATTCACCGAATTCCTCGGGGTTGCGGAACTGGGAATCATTGCCGGGGGCGGCATCCTGCTATGCGCCTTGGCGGCGTTCACGTTCCTTCCCGCCATCGTGTCGCTGGCCGATCGGAACAAGGAACCTCGCAAGCTGCCGACTCCGTTTCAGGCTCGGGCACTGCGTCATCTGACGCTGCACCATCCGTGGTTGGTGCTGGCGGCATCGCTGGGATTCATCGGATACGTCGGCAGCCAGGCGTTTGATTGGAGCACCCCGCTTCCCACACCCCGGTCGGTTTACGACCACAACCTGCTGCACTTGCAGGCGGCGGGGTTGGAATCGGTCGAGGCCCAGCGGCACATCTTCGAATCGTCGGATCATTCGCTGCTGTACGCCATCTCCGTGGCGGACTCGGCCGAACAGGCGCGCGAGATGAAGCGCCGGTTGGAATCGCTGCCGACCGTCCACCATGTTCAGGAACTCGCGTCGCGGTTGCCCACGTATCCCCCCTCCGAGACCAAGTTGCTGGTCCAGGGATTCAACGCCCAGTTGGCCCGGCTGCCGGCTGAGCCACCGGCCCCCGCACCGCTCAATCCGGCCGACGTGGGTCGCGCCTTGGAGGAACTCTATCAGTCGATGAAGGGACGCCCTGATCCGGTCTCGCGCCGCATCACGGCAAACCTCGATCAATTCCTCGACGGCATCAGCAAGCTTTCGCTGCACGACCAGATGATCTTCCTGGGTGAGTTCCAGTACCGGATGTCATACGCGCTGCTGGCACAATTTCAGGCGATCGCCGCGGCCTCCGATCCGGAACCCGTCGATCCGTCAGATCTGCCACCCGAATTGAAGTCCCGGTTCGTCAGTCCGCAGGGGCGCTGGCTGTTGCAGGTCTACCCGAAGGATCAGGTCTGGGACATGGAGCCGCTGGAGAAGTTTGTCACCGACGTGCGGACCGTCGATCCCGAGGTCACCGGAGTTCCGCTGCAAAACTTTGAAGCGGCGCGGCAGATCAAGCGCAGCTACGAGATCTGTGCCGTGTACGCATTGGCGGTCATCATGATCACGCTGCTGCTCGACTTCTCACGCAAGGAACGGCTGCTCTGGACGTTTGTGCCGCCCCTGGCCGCCACGCTGGTTGCCGGGTTCGTGCTGCAAACACGACACGTCGCCTGGTCGCCCGGAACCCTGTTGATGATCTACGCGGCGCTGGCCTTCATGATGGCGATCCTGCTTGATCGCCGCGCGGTGGTTCATTCGCTGCTCGCGATCTTTCCGCCGGTCATGGGAATGGGGATCACGTTTGGATTGCTGGTCATCCTCGACATCCCGCTCAATCCGGCGAATCTGATCATCCTGCCGCTGATTCTCGGCATCGGCGTCGACAACGGCGTCCACATCATTCACGACTGCCGGTCGCAATCCGACCGGATCTATTGCACGACGCCGAGCACCATCAATGCGATCATGCTGACATCGCTGACGACGATGGTCGGCTTCGGCAGCATGATGGTCGCCGCCCACCGCGGTCTGTACAGCCTCGGTGCGGTGCTGACGATCGGCGTCGGCGCGTGCCTGTTTGTCTCACTCGTCACGCTGCCCGCCATGCTGACGATCTCAACGCGGTATCGGCTGCGCCTGCCGGTCATGGATCTCGGCGCATCGCTGGGCCCGGCGGCTCAAACGAGCGATTCGTCCGCCGACGCGGCCGAGACCTCGGACGAAATTCTGAACCACGACGAAACGCTGACCGACGACGATGAACCGCCGGCCACCATCAAGATGGTGCCGCCCGGCCGGGTCGCGTGAGGTCGGCTGCTATCGATCGGCGCATCAATGACTGCCGTAGCATGGACGCCTCGTCCGTGCGGCCCAATTCGACAGATGGTGGCCCAATTCGACAGATCGTCACGTCGTTTCGCACGGACGAGGCGTCCATGCTACGGTTGGTTCGCGTCAAATCCCGACGGTTATTCTTGCGCCGCCACTATGCGACGGACACGGGTTCGCTTTGTCGGATCCATCCACCGCCCAGCACTCGCTCACCGTCGTATAACACGAGCGCCTGGCCGGGAGCCACTCCAAACTGCGACTCGGCGAATCGGACGCGCACGTGGTCGCGGTCGATCAATTCGACGGACGCCGGTGCCGCGGTGTGCTGGTACCGGATCTGTGCCAGGCATTCAAACTGTGACGGCATGTCGTCCACCAGCCAACTCAGGCCGTCAGCCTCCAGCGTTGTCCGAGCCAGATCCTGGTGAGTTCCCAGCACCACGCGCCGCGATTCAGGCTCGATCCGAATCACGAACCGCGGTTCGCCAAACGTGATTCCCAAGCCGCGCCGCTGACCGATCGTGAACTGATCGAAGCCGCCGTGTCGGCCCAGCACGTTGCCCGCCGGATCGACGAACTCGCCCGACAAATCGGGACGGCCCCGATACCGTTCGAGGAACCCCACATAGTCGTTGTCGGGAATGAAACAGATCTCCTGGCTGTCCGGTTTGGTCGCGACCCGTAGCCCCGCTTCGGCCGCCAGTTCGCGGATCTGCGGCTTTGTGAAGGTGCCGACGGGAAACAGGATCCGATCGAGGATTTCGCGGTTGATTCCAGCCAGCACGTACGACTGATCCTTTGTCCGGTCATGTCCGCGCACGAGGGCCGGCTGGCCATCGATGTCGACAATGCGGGCATAGTGCCCGGTCGCGATTCCATCGGCTCCGACACTGACCGCGAAGTCCCACAGCTTGCCGAACTTCAGCCAGTTGTTGCACATCACGCAGGGATTCGGTGTCCGTCCCGCCAGGTATTCATCCGCGAAATAATCTTTGATCCGGCTGAAGGCATCCGCGAAATTCAGGGCGTGAAACGGAATGTCCAGCACGTCGGCGACACGGCGCGCGTCGGCCGCATCCGAGGCGGAGCAGCAACCCTGCTTGTTCGACTTGGTGCCGAGAATGGGGAGCGACAACGAAACCGGTTTGCCACTGGGCGACGCGGTTGCGGACGCGCCCGAAGTCGCCGAAATGCGGCAGACCTCGCGCGGTTCTTCGGTGGCACCGGATCGCATGAACAACCCGATCACTTCGAAGCCCTGTCGCTTCAACAACACGGCGGCGGCCGAGCTGTCGACTCCGCCGCTCATGGCAAGGACAATCCGACGGGACATGATCCAACCAATCCCCGCTTCACGACGGAAGCGGGCCA
>JAYTIB010000274.1:0-5488 GCA_043732205.1 Schlesneria sp.
GCGCGCGGCTGGAATCACAGGAAACGATGCCGTTCTATTTCGTTCCCCAGACTGATTGTTTCTCGATCGCTCGGCCCCCTCACCCTAGCCCTCTCCCCCGAAGACGGGGGAGAGGGAACCGGAGGCTGACCACCAATTGGCGACTGCACCCCCGGACGCCTGTCGTGAAGAGTCCGGGGGCTGACGCCGCCCGGCTCACCAAGACTCGAACTGGAGAAACATCTCATCAGTTCGTTCATCAGCGTGTGCCCTCTCGGCGGTTGACTTTGCGGCCTTTGGACCTGGCGGAAGCGGCCGAGTCCGCGTCATCCGCCGGCAGCTTCTCGAGCACCACGCGAACTCGGAAATTCAAAGCCGCGGCAACCCGACGGAGCATGCTGAGCGAATGGCCGGCATAGGCGGGCGATTCCAGTCGGCTGACTTGCTGCTGTGTGGTCTTCAGACGCGCGGCGAGATCCTTCTGCGAGAGTCCGGCTTGCTGACGCAGCCTGGCAATCTGAAGGGATACGTCCCATGCCTCGCCAGCATTCTTGAAGCGCTCAGCGAAATTCGGGTCTTGAAGTTGTGCTTGCAGGTAGCGGTCGAAGTTGGTCGTTTTCATTTTGAATTCCGTGTGAGCCAGTCCTGCATCCGGACGCGGGCCGTTTCGATTTCTCGCGAAGGCAGAGACCGACCTTTGTTGCGGATGCCATGGGCCAGGATGATGCGACGGCCTTTCGTAAAGAACCAGAGGATGCGCGTATTCAACTTGCCGACATGCCGCAGTTCAAGCAAACCATCACCAATCGCCTTCGACAGCGGCTCCCGGTGATTCTGCCGTTCGCGCAGCCTCGCCAGCCCGGCGACAACCGTGGCAAAATCGCCGGGATCGGCGGCCTTCAGGACATCCAGGAAGTCGCGCACCGGACACCGTCCCTCTTGCGTTTCGTAAAACTCTACGGTGAAGTTCATGCGGTGGCAACATCATTATTGGTGTGAATGAAAATCAGGCCGCAAGGACTTCATTGAGTTCATCGAGCAGCATGGGCAGTTGCTCGCCGAAGAGTTGGTGTGCTTTGCCCAAGCCGCCGCGCTGACTGAACGGGGAGAGTTCCAAATCGTCCGGCTCAATGCTGATGGCCGTGGCGATGTGCTCGCGAATCAATTGCAGCCACGCGAGTTGTTCCGCGTTGAACGTGACGCCCGACTTGGCTTTGTCCATGAGCCATTCGTTGAACCGCTCGGTCACGGAGTCGGCGAAGGGGGCGAGTACGGGTTGCTGCTGAAGCGCGAAGCGGACGAGGGCGACGAGGTCGGCAAAGCGCCCGGCTTTGGAACGGCCTGTCACCTTGCCCGGTGCAGTGACGACGAATGCATCCCACAGGCGGTCCTCAGTCCACGCGGCGTGATTCTCGCGCAGCTTCTGCTCCAACTCCGTGAGCATCGGCTCGGTGAGACGCTGTTTGTACGGGCGGCTGTAGAGGATCTGCAACGCCGTGATCTCGGCCTTGTGCTGCTCAATGTATTCACGGAACGACGTGGCAAGCTGCTCACTGGTTTGCGTGCTCTTCTGGGCCGGACCAGCGTAAAGCAGTGTGTCACGCGAAATGACGTCGATGGTCTGGTCGGCGGCGAACTGAATCATGCAGAGCAGATTGCGGAGGTCTGGATTTGTGGCGAGTGGCGCGAGGGCTCGTTTGATCCGAGCGTCGCGGACGTCACCTATTTCGTTCTCCGTCGGCTCATGGTCCACGCCTTGGCCTACCTTGGCTTCTGCCAGAATTTCATCCGGGTCCAAGGCGTTCAACATCCCTTTGGCAATCTGCGACAGGGTCTGGCCTTTGGCCGCCTCGACGACCTGAGCTGCGACTTCCGAATCGAAACGGCGTTCCAACCGGATAAGCCGCCCGGCGAGCGATTCCACGGCCTCAACCTCGGTCGTGCCGAGCGCGGCGGCATCGAGCAGCTTCTGAAAGCTGACGCTGCGTTTCTTTTCCAATGGGCACGATTTAGTCATCACCTTTTCGCAAACGCCCACGGCATCCACGATCAGATAGCGGGTCTTGCGTTTGATGCCGGGGTTGACCTGCTCCATCTCGGTGTCGGACACCACTCGCACACCGCGCCCCTTCATCTGTTCGAAGAAATTCTTCGATGCCACCGTGCGCATGAAGAAGACGATCTCCAGCGGTTTGATGTCCGTACCCGTGGCGATCATGTCCACGGTGACAGCGATACGCGGGTTATAGCTATTGCGGAAGGAACTGAGAATTTCGTCGGGTGACAGGCTGGACGCACGCTTCCAAGTGGTAACCTCGATCTCCTTGCCATCCTTTTGCTTCTTCTTCTCGACGACACTGACAAAGCCGGTGCGGTAGGTGATCTTCTGGCAGAAGTCATTGCCCTTGGCGAAGACCTCACGGCAGATGCGGACGATGTCGTCGGCGTGAGAGTCGTCCTTCGCGAAGATCAGAGTCTTCGGCAGGTCGGTCCGGTCGGGAAACATCTCGGTGAAGACACGGTCGCGGAACGTTTCGAGAACGGTACGAATCTGGTCCGGGGCCACGACGTCGCGGTCGAGGTCGGCGGCACTGTAGGTGAGTACGTTATCGAGCTGTTCCCAGCGAACTTTGCGCGTCTGCCGATTACGTTTGTCCACGTAGAACCCGGCGTCCACCGAGGCACCGCCCTGCGTGATGGCAGTGTTGATGCGGTAGATGTCACAGCCCACATTCACACCATCAGCCACGGCATCCTCATGGTTGTATTCCATGACCAGGTTTTGCTGGAAGAAGCCGAATGTCTGCTTGGACGGCGTGGCTGTGAGGCCGATGAGCGAAGCGTCAAAGTATTCGAGCACCTGCCGCCAGAGGTTGTAGATCGAGCGATGGCATTCGTCGGTGATGATGAAGTCGAATTCCTCGATCGGAAACGCAGGGTTGTATTCAACCGGGACGGGCTTCTTGTAAAGAGACTCGGCGGCTTCGATCGGCAAATCGTCGAGATCCGGCGCAGGCTCCCTCTCACCCTTGAGCATGGAGAACACTCGCTGAATCGTCCCGATGACGACGCGAGCAGATTTGTCGAGCGAATTGCTGCTCAGATGCTGAACGATGTATTCCTCGGTGAACTTGTAGTTGTTCACGGGCGAAACGAACTGCTGGAATTCCTTGAGTGTCTGCCGACCGAGATTACCGCGATCCACGAGGAACAAAACCCGCTTCGCTCCGGCGTACTTCACCAGGCGATAGATGAAATTGACCGCGGTGTACGTCTTGCCCGAGCCGGTGGCCATCTGGATCAGGGCGCGGGGGTGACCGGCGGCGAATGATTCCTCCAAGCTGGTGATCGCTTCAATCTGCGCGGGCCAAAGTTTCGCAGCGAGGAGCGGCGGGAATTCTCGCAAGCGCTGCGCCAGTTGCTTGTCCTGCTGCACCCAGGCGAGCAAGGTTTCGGGGCGATGAAACGAGAACTCCCGCCGACTGCGCGGTTCGGGATCGAGACGATTGGTGAAGAAGGTTTCCGTGCCAGTGCTCTCGTAAGAGAACGAGAGCGGCGTCTTCCACGTCGGGAAACCTTTCGGGACGCCAGCGACATAATTGCTGGACTGCCCTTCGACACCAGTGAGTGTGTGGCCGGCCGGTTTGGCCTCCACCGTTCCGAGGGCTTTGCCGTCCACGAACAACGTATAGTCGGGCTCACCGGTAGCAAATGAAAGCTCACTGATCGCCACGCCACGGGAAGCAGAGAGATTGATCCGATCCTTGCTTTGAACATCCCATCCGCACGCAGCGAATTGCACGTCGATCAACTGACGGGCGAGTTCTTCGGGGGTCACATCAGTCATGTGACCCCCGATCCATGTTGCCGATGAAACAGTGGCAGGGTGTGTCTGCCATCAGCCAGCGCTTGGCTGCAAAGAAAGACTTGGCGGAACCGCCATGTAGGGCACCGCAATTCGCCGCCTTCCTTTTCGCCATGATGGTTCGCCGTGGTGTCGTTGCAGTGCCGCAGATTGAGGGAGCAGCATACGGAACAAGCCGGTGGCATTCCAATCGCGGCGCGTCGGCGGTCGAGCAGTCTTGTGGATACTCCATCAACGAACAGCCCCCAACTATCCCCTGGACGTCCCGGGCGCCAAACAGTGGCTGACACATTGATCAACTCAACGATCAACGCCACCTTGTCGGCAGTGCGCTCCCCACGGGATCTTGATTTCAGATTGTCACACCGAGCCTCTCGCCACCCGCATCTCGCAGTCGTCCCTGCTGCACGAGGCTCAGGATGACCGATTCGATTCGAGCGGAGATGCGTTTTCCCGTTCGTTCAAACCCGAGTTCGTGGGCGGTGCTTTTGATGAGGTCTTCTCTCGGTGTCACACCGAACGTGACGGCGAGGCGCAAGAGGACTCGTGCGATTTCGCCATCGGGAATGTCTTCGATATCTGCGAAACGTGGAGTTAGTTTGGCGTCGCGGAAGTCCCTGATCCGCAGGATCGGCTCTGCTTCGGGCGATGGTGGCGAGACTTCGGGGACTTCCGTCGGCGACGTTACTGGCAGCAGCAATGCCTCGCGAAAGGCGTTGGCAATTCGTTCGATTTGATGGGCCGGGTTGCGAATCCAGTCCGTGGACCAGATGCGAATGAGCCTGCCCCTCCAGCCAAGCTCTTCCAGCACTTCTTGGCGAATGCGGTCACGGTCGCGGGCCGTCGCCGTGCGGTGGTACGTCGCGCCGTCACACTCAATGCCCAGCACATAACGACCGGGATGCTCGGGATGAACGATCGCGAGGTCGATCCGAAATCCGCTGCAGCCGATCTGTGATCGCACGTCGAACCCACGGTCAATCATCGCTTGTGCAACGGCCTCCTCGAACGGGGACTCGAAGTCGCGGCCCGTCTCAACGGATTCGGAGGCCAGGGCGGACGGTCCGCGCTCCGCGTAGTCGAGATAGGCGCGCAGCAGCCGTGCGCCTCGGGCTTTGGTTCGGCTGAGGTCGATGTAATCTGATCGAATGGAACTCACCAGCGTGATGGCCTCGCGGGAGCGAGTGACCGCCACGTTGAGTCGGCGTTCGCCACCCGCTCTGTTGAGTGGGCCGAAGCTCATGCTGTCCCGACCGGTCTCCTCATTCAGTCCATAGGCCACGCTGAGAATGATTCGGTCGCGTTCATCACCTTGGACGTTTTCCAAATTCTTCACGAAGAATGGCTCGGGACGATCCTCGCGGAAGAACGGCTCAATATCGGGACGGTTCCGTCGCAGTTCGGTCAGTTCGTCCAGCACGGCGAGCTGTTGCCGCAGATTGAAGGTGATGACTCCCAGCGAACGGCTCCCGTGCCGCTGGATGTGTTCGAGTACGAGTTCCGCAGTCCGTTTCGCTTCGAGGGGATTGAATCCCGCTTTGGACCGCCAGCGACCATCGGGGACATGCACGAACCGAACCGCCGTCGAACCGTCGAGATCATCGGGGCTGGGAAATGTCACGAGATCGTCGTCATAGAAATGAT
>JAYTIB010000275.1:0-5486 GCA_043732205.1 Schlesneria sp.
GGGCGGGATCACTCAGCTTCAGCTTCGATTGGCAGTATCAAGGAACGAAGGGATGGATACCTTTTCAACCGATCACTCAGACACAGAGCTATGCGGCCAATGGTTCGGCTACTGTGACAAAGTTGGCGATCACCGCAACGGCACCGTTCGGCGTTGTACCGGGAACGACATCCGATTGGGACAAGATCAATTCAGTCGATTAACGCCAAGAAGCCGTCACCGTCAATGACCGAGGAGGGGATCATGCTTATTCATCGTTGGGGCCGGTATGTCGTTTTTGCGGCGGGAATTCTCGCCGCAGCGCCGCTGCTGCTAATCGGAGGTTGCCAATCCAAAACCGCACCGCCGATTTCGGCTCCGACCATCACTGTTGGCCAACAGGCAATGATTCTGGATGAACCGGGAGTGGAAGCTTGGCAATCCCGAATCGCAGAATGCGAAAAGACAGGACAACCGGACGGCTTTCGCAAGCTGGCTGTCGAACTCAGCTCGATCCTTCCAAAACTGGAAACGGAGCTGGCGGATTCCCTGGCCTCTGAACTCAGCCACGCTGTTGAGACGTCCGAGATTCTGAGCGACACAGAAGCGGTATTTGAACTGCGGGTCGTTGTAAACCGCGCACTGCTCACTTCGTATCTTCCGCAATCGCCCGAGGCGTTGTCCGACTTGGCCTGCCGCCTGCAACACCCAGTCAATAATTATGAGATTGATGGCGGCCACGAGTGGCTTTCGCATCGCAAGAGCGACGTCTTGTTGATGATTGCCTGTTGGACGAAATTCCGTTCCCTCGTGGATGCGGATTTTGACCCACAGTCCCCGCGGTACGAGGTTCCTTTGCACGCCGACGTCCCTGATCCCAACCGTAAGTATCCCCGCGGCATTCCTCCCGAGGAAATCGAGGAACCAGAGTTGCGAAAGAAGTACGAAGAGGTGCTCGCGCAACATCGCAAGCTCGCGGAGTATCGTCACACACAATTTCTAGTGAGGAGAATCGAGCCTCGATTCCGTGCCAAGTTGGAACAATACATTGAAGACGCCTATTCATTTTCCCACGCACCTTTCGATGGTGAAGAACTGAACCTCGTACTTGAGAAGGCGGGATTTGATGCACCGGTGCGGGAACGGATTCAAAAAGGTGCTCGTGGGCAATGGGAGTACAAACAAACTGCATTGCCCCGCAAGTAGTGAAGGCGGGGTCGCCGGGTTTGGGATCGTATCCCCGGTGGAAGCGTGCCACGGCTTGGCGGACTTTGGACAATCCCTGCTCTTCGGAAAAGCGTGGTGGTTCTGCGGTGGTCATGAAGAATGATGTTGTGTGCGCTGTGATCGTCGGTGTGTTGGTTCTTACTTTTGGAAGGAGACGGAACGATGTCGGACAATCGGGTCGATGGGGTGTTGGCGGCGGCGGATGCTCAGGCGGTGCTGGCGGCGGTCAAGACCATTCGCGACACGCTGCCATTTCTGATCGACCTCAGTCCGGACGAGAAGCGGAGTCTGCCGGCGCTGGGGGAGGCCAGTCGCGGGTTCGTGGCCAAGGCGCTGGAGGGGGCGCGGCAGAACCCCGATTTCCTGCCCAAGTCGTTCGTGCTCGACGCGGCCCAACGCGACCTCGATCTGTTCGACGCGCTGCTGCCGATTTCGCTGGCCCTGACGCAACTTCAGGAACTCGTCGATGACACGGTTCACGCCGCCGGGGGCGAAGCGTACAACGACGCCCGGCTGGTCTATCAATTCGCCAAGGCCGCCCCGCCGTCGTCCGGCCTGGACCAGTTCGTGAAAGACCTCTCCGCCCGCTTCGCCCGCCGAACCGCCCCCGCCGCGCCGAAGCCGGCCGCGCCGCCGACCACCGGCAGCACGCCCTGACCGCCCGACACGGTGCCAGACCGGACGATCGAGGTCGCCAATCTCCGCTTTGATGTCGCGAACCACAACGTCGAGGTCTTGGACCGCGAGTTGGCGGTTTCAGACCGCAACGACGAGGTTTTGGATGCCGATGTCGAGGTTTTGGATCCCCGCGTCGACGTTCCAGACCGTGGTGACGAGGTTCAGAACCTGACGGTTGGGATGTACGACCTCGACCGCGGGGTTTGCCAAGGCCACGACGGGGTGGCCTCGGCAGGAGCGTCTTCGCGAGGCCCCGGTCTGATGTGTTGATCCTCGTTCCTTCGTTTCAATGTTCTCCCACCGAGTCCGGCCCGCGGATTCGCACAACATTGGAGGCCGCCAAAGAACTCGAACCGACCATCGCCGCGGAACCGTTCAATGCGCCGGCTCGATTCAAATTGTCGGATGAGTATCGGGGATTGGGCCGCGACGTTCCGGCGGCCGAACAGCGGCGCGCGGCGTCAGAGATCGTCGACCGGCAGAAACGAATCAGCGCGCTGTTGAAGGCTCGGGAGGACAACCCTCGCGATCCATCCGTTTACCAAGAGCTGGAACAACTTCACCGCGAGCTGGGGAATATCGAGGCCGCCAGGATGTGGCAGCGCTGGGCGGCCCGCGTGACCCCTGCGGACTGAGAGGCTGTCCGAAAAGCCGCCGTTGCGAGGGGGTCGCCTGTAAGGGGCTGTGCATTTACTACGTCCGAGTTTGCAAAGTAGGGTGCGTGGAGTCTTCGGAACGCACCATCGCTGGCACAGTGATACTCCTGCCGGTGCGTTCCGAAGACTCCACGCACCCTACGGCGAAACCACTCTCGGAAGTAGAAACTGCACAGCCCCTAAGTGTCAGGCCGCTTTGGCGAATTCGGAGTCGGCGGTTTGTCGTTTGGAGGCGGGGGTTGTTTTCAGGTTGTTCGCGACCTGGGTTCGCCTCTTTCGCGATCACCCGTGGCGGCCGCTGGCCGATCCGTGTGAGGCTCCGGATCTCCCGAGATTTCTCCCGCGCCCGCCGTGCCTGCGTCTCCCGACTGCTCCGCAAGACTGCCGCCACCTCACGAACCGGTGACTTGAACAAACCCACGCGAATCAACGATGCTACACCTACTGTTGTGCTCCTTCGCTTTCAGTGTGAACTCAGAACTGATACGCGGGAACGCCACAGATTTCGGCCTGGTTCAAGTCCGTGCCACATTGGGTGGCAGAGCCGCGCCCGTCAGGAAGCGGGACGAGGGAGAAACTCGCCATCAAACCCACTTCCTGACGGGCGCGGCTCTGCTACGCAAGTTTGAACCATACACAGATTTCCATTTTCCGCGCAAAGCCACTCTCGCCAACTTCCGGTCATTTCATCAGACCACTATTGCCCTCTCCCCCGAAGACGGCGGAGAGGGGACCAAGCCAAGACCAGATCAAAGCCGAGACCAACGCCAATTCGATTACGTCCACAATCTGAACCGGAGCTTTCCGTGACTGTGAACCCTCTCAATGCGGATGACGAAGCCGAACTGCGAACTTTGGAAATGGTCCGGACCGGGCGGCAGCGGATTCGGGCGGAACTGGCCAAGACGATCGTCGGGCAGAGTGAAGCGGTTGATCAACTGTTGATCTCGCTGTTTGCCGGCGGGCATTGCCTGATCACCGGGGCGCCGGGTCTCGCCAAGACGTTGCTCGTGAAGTCGATCGCGCAGGTGTTTCACCTGATCTTTCAGCGGATTCAGTTCACCCCCGACCTGATGCCGGCGGACATCACCGGGACCGAGATCCTGGAACAGGACGAAGGTGGCAAGCGGCGGATGGTGTTCGTGAAGGGGCCAATCTTCGCCAACGTGTTGCTGGCGGACGAAATCAACCGGACGCCGCCGAAGACCCAGGCCGCGCTGCTGGAGGCGATGCAGGAGCATCAGGTCACGGCGGCGGGAACCCGGTATGCGCTCGACGAGCCGTTCTTCGTGCTGGCCACGCAGAATCCGATCGAAATGGAGGGGACGTATCCGCTGCCCGAAGCACAGCTCGACCGGTTCATGTTCAACGTGGTCATCGATTACCTGCCGGAAGATGATGAAGTGGCGGTCGTGGCGCGGACGACGTCGGTGGCCTCCGAACCGATCAACGCGCTGTTCACGGGGCTTGATGTGCAGCGGATTCACGAGTTGGTGCGCAAGGTGCCGGTGGCCGAGGATGTCGTCCGTTACGCTGTGCGGTTGGCGGCGGCCTCGCGCCCGAAGCAGGCGGGCTCGCCCGAATTCATCAATGACTGGGTTTCATGGGGCGCCGGCCTGCGGGCGGCTCAATACCTGATCCTCGGTGGCAAAGCGCGGGCCCTGCTGGCCGGACGAGCCAATGTCACGTGGGAGGATGTCCGCGCCCTAGCCGCGCCGGTTCTGCGACACCGCATCCTGATCAACTACCGCGCGGAAGCGGCCGGGATGACGGTCGAAACGATCATTGGCCGGCTGTTGGAATCGGTGAAGGAGAGTTGATCGCCCCCGCCGAACTGAGTGCAATGACGACAAAGGAACAACCATCATGGAACGTATTTCGGTCGCTGAGGCAAGTCGGGACTTTCGCGCAGTCGTCGATCGAGTCAAACAGGGGATGGCCATCGAATTGGAAGACAACGAACTGATCGTTGCCACGATCACACCAGCGCCTCCGACGCCACCACGGGTCTGCCGAACGATGAATGAACTTGCCGCACTTCTCAACTCACTTCCAGACCTTGGCGATGATGCGGAGGCATTTGCCCGTGACATTGAAGAGGCACGGAACTCGTATCCGCCGGAGACCGACCCGTGGGAATCGTAGTCGATTCGTCCGTGTTCATCCGCGCCGAACGTCTGCGCCAGCCGGTCGAACTGAACCACTGGCAACATCGCGGGACTCCGTTCCTCAGCGCGATCACCGTCTCCGAACTGTTGGTGGGTGTCCATCGTGCGAACACGGACGCCAGACGTGAGGTCCGCATGCAGTCCGTCGAACACATTCTGAGTTCGATGACCGTATTGGATTTCGATGCGACCGTTGCGAGAACTCACGCCGCCTTGCGGGCCGAAATGCTTCGGCAGGGAAAACCAATCGGCGCACACGATCTCCTGATTGCGGCCACAGCCAAGCATCACGGCGTTCCCGTCTTAACCTGCAATGTCGCCGAGTTCTCTCAGGTCCCTGGATTGGAAGTACTCGACTACGAATCGAGAACGAACAGTGCATCGCCTTCCGCAACGCAGCCCCCCTCACCCTAGCCCTCTCCCCCGAAGACGGGGGCGAGGGGACATGAGTAGTCCATGCCGACAGCCTCATCATCACCGCATGCCGAACCGGTCGCCGGGTTCATTGACCCGGCGACGTTGATGCATCTGAAGTCGCTCGAATTGCGGGCGAAGCATGTGGTCGAGGGGTTCATGACGGGGCTCAACCGCAGTCCCTATCACGGGTTTTCCGTCGAGTTCACCGAGTACCGGCAGTACTCGCAGGGGGATGACCTGCGGCATCTGGACTGGAAGCTGTTTGCCCGCAGCGACCGGTACTACATCAAGCGGTTCGAGGACGAAACGAATCTGCGCTGCCTGCTGCTGCTCGACACCAGCCGGTCGATGAATTTCGGTT
>JAYTIB010000276.1:0-14067 GCA_043732205.1 Schlesneria sp.
TTCGAGTGACGATGTCGACTGCTCAAGCGCGACAGCGCAGCGCACGCAAACGCCTGCTCGGCAAGCGGGACAAACAATTCCCCGGTCGCAATGAGGGACTGGCTGCGGGCCACCAGCGCATCGAACATCGGGAACCGACCTTCATGAGTCGAGTTCGCAAGCATCCGTTTGCGGAGGTTTCCTCCATGAGCAGCGGCGCGACACAAGCAACGGCCATCGCACCGAACCCGCATGCCTGCTCCGACGGAGCGACCGGCTGGGTGGGCGGGATGATACCCAGACTTCGAGTCGGTTTCAAAACACCAACCCGAAGTGTCAGCGAGGGCGTCGGGAGCTTCCGCGTGGAATCGCGCCTCATTCACCCGCAGGTCCGTTTTGAAGCAGCTCCTAAACCAGATTATTCATGATGAACCACGAAATACTCGAAAGACACGAAAGTGAAGAGAGTTGCAAGGAGAGCATCTCAACGCATCGCGCGTCGTGCCAATGCGGTCACTTGGGACCAGAACTCTTGTCCCTTCTTCCCTTTCGAGTCTTTCGAGTCTTTCGTGGTGAATAATCCGGGCTAAACCGGTTTGCGAAGCGCCGCCACCACGCGGGAAATTCGTTCGGCGGCGAGATCCAGTTCGGCCTGTGTGTTGAGGAAGCTCAGAGAAAATCGAACGGCCGACCGATACAAATCGGACGACAGTCCCATCGCCACCAGGATCGGTGCCGGCTCCGAGGAACCGCTCGCGCAGGTGGTTCCGAGCGAACACGCGATCCCTTCCAGATCCAACGCCACCAGCAGCGCCTCGCCGTCGACCCCCGGAAACGAAATGTTCAGCGTGTTCGGCAGCCGCGGTGCCTCGATCCCATTCACAACAGCCGGTGAACAGCGTTCGCAAAGCATCGTCTGAAAGTGATCGCGCAGTTGCTCAAGGCAAACCGTGTGCGACGTCTGCCGCTCGTGCCACAATTGCAGAGCCAGCGCCATCCCCGCGATCAGTGCCACCGGTTCCGTACCCGGTCGTCGCTCCGTTTCCTGATGGCCGCCTTGCAGCAACGGCGTCAGCGTCGTCCCTTCGCGCACCAGCAGCCCGCCGACACCGCGCGGTCCGTGAAACTTGTGGGCTCCGAAACTCAGCGTCGTGGCTCCCAGGCGATGAAAGTCGACCGGGATCTTTCCCACCGCCTGCACGCCATCCAGATGTAACGGGATGCCCCGCGACCGGCAGACGTCAGCGAGCGGTTTGACGTCTTGAATCACGCCGGTCTCGTTGTGCGCGAGGATGACCGCGATCAACCGCGTGTCGTCGGCCAACTCGTCGAGAACGATCCGCCCCGCCGAGTCGACAGTCAATTCGTGCAACCACCACCCGTAACTGATCAGCGATCGGCAAACCTGCAACGTCGACGGATGCTCACCGGGTGACAGCACGATGGTTCCCGGCGAACCCCGAGCCAATCCCTGCAACGCCAAGTTGTTCGCCTCAGTCCCGCCGCTCGTGAAAATCAGTTCCGACGGCGAGGCCCCCAGCCAACCGGCGATGTTCTCGCGGCACGCTTCCAACACCTGCCGAGCCTTGCGACCCTCGCGATGCCGGCTGCCGGGATTGCCATAACACTCCCGCATCACCCGCGCCACTTCATCCACCACCTCCGGCAGCGGCGGCGTGGTCGCGTTGTGATCGAGATAAATGGTCGAGGGCATGGTGAACTGTTATACCTCACGCAGCCATCGATGAAACGTTTAGCCCCAACGCCATCGGCGTGGGCGCGAATTTGGATCCGGCGTTGACCGTCGCGCACGCCGATGGCGTTGGGGCTAAACGTAAAACCTCTCATTCATGACCGCGTGAGGTATAAATGAATCGCTTCGTCGCCGCCGCTGTGGAACCGCAAATGGAACTCATCGCAATCTCCGTCGTGATCGGCCTGGTCATCGTGTACCACGCGCTGCCGGCGTTGCTGATCTACTCGACGCAGCGGTTCCCCGAGGACATCTGCGTCGCGCCGTTTCAGCCCGAGGTGACATCGCTGCCGCCGCATGCCGCCGACTACTTCGCGAACGCCGAGGCGGCTCTGACCCGGCTCGGGTTTGAACGTCTGGGAGGTCTCGCGCTGCCCGATCCCCTGCGGTATGTGAAAGCCATCGTGGTGCTGTACGTGCATCCGACGAATCGCGACTCCGCGATGGTCTCGTCGATCTACGGAGTCCACCCGAACGCGCCCCAACCGCTGCAACTGCGGTACGTCGAATTCATCACGCGGTACAACGACGAGACGGTGCGCCTCGTGCAGACCAACAACGCCGACAACACGGGCTCGTTCCCGACACAGCCGACCGACCTGACGTTCCGCTTCCCGCACGTCAGCAACGTCGAGCGCCTGTACGAACTGCATCAGAAACTCGTCGCCCGTCACGGCCCATCGTCGCGCAAGGTCGTCCGCGTCTTCGACGAATTCCACGGCGATCTGGTCCGCTACCTCAACGCGATCCTCGCTGAAACCTACCGCGCCCAGGAACAAACCGGCTACCTGACCTACGACGCGGAGAAACGCCACTGGCGACCCACGTTCCGCGGTGCCAGCCTGATGACCTGGCGCGAACTCCCCCCGTGGAAGCAACTCCGCGCCCTGCGCGTCCGCCACTTGGGCACGATGCTCGACCGAGAATTTGATGAGTGACTTTTTGCCGCGGGCGCTGTCCTGATCGGTCCACAAGCAATGAGCCAAACGTTTCCACCTTGTTCGGCGTTCATCAACGGGAGGCCTTCGGTCGAAGATGGCTCAAGACTCAGTGCCGCTTGTTTCCCAACGATGGCAAGACCGCAATCAGAGTTGAAAGTAAAACTCGGACGACGGACTTGACCGAATCCGTTCGCGACCCGGCAATTCGCCCGTAGAGTCATCACTTCGCGTGCTGTACTCATCCATCGCTTGATGTGCCAAGCAGACTTCCTCTTGACGCAGCCCGCAATGGTCCTGTTCCAACATCGACTCGATGATCACTGGAATATTGCGGAGAGACGCCGCAAATTGGTGGTAATCTGCGATGGCTCGTCCTGACAGGGGACGGTGACGGCATCGCGAGTCGAGTTCGCTGATGTGTACTTCCGCGATTCGGTCTTTGAAGGCTTTGACAATACTGCCCAACAACGTAAGCGTCGTGTCCAGTTGACGTGCATGCGCTACGTCCAAGCACATCCGGGCACTGGGCAATTGCTCAAACAACTTACCAAGCTCTTGGACTGTGCGCCCTGTTGTCTTGCGGCGGTCCATGTTTTCGATCAGGAGCTGCTGACCAAAGTGCTTCCAAAGTGACGGTGTGTAAATCACGTCAGGATGAACCACGATGTTCCAGCCTCGCTTGAACACAGGTTCCAGTAGCGACAGTACGCGGCTTTCCTGTTCCGGGTGGAAAGAACTGGGTGCGTGGAACGAAACATATCCGAACGCGTCAATCGGCAGCTTGTCCAAGTCGTCTACCAATGGCTGGAGTTCATTGAAACGCAATGCTGACAACTCAACGCTGCGCACTTCATGCTGCCGTAACCAATCAATCGCCACTCGGTAATTGCCCTTTTCGAGGGCTCCGGTGGAAAATCCAAAACGTTCATTCTTCACGTTAGAATCCAATGTATTGAAGGCTGAGACCGGCGATCTTGTCATGCTCTTGGTCTCGATCGCGGTTGAAGAACAGCAGTTCGAGACCCTTGGCAAAATCGACACCTTTCACACGCACCTGCTCGAACACTTCATGCCCGACCGCATTCGCGTGACTCACGTTTTCCAAGGCTGCACGGGTGGTGTTGTCGCCCATTGTTCGCAGCCACCAATCATACGCTCCAAAGATTCGAGTGGCGATTTGATCTCTTTTCGCCTGATCCTTCACAAATGCGTCAACAAAAGCCGCGAGATACTCTAGCGCTGGAGTACGGGAGAATGCCTTGGCCCGTTCAATAAATGGCCCCGCGGTTTCATCCTGCGTCACACCGAATAGGTTTTGTTGAATCGTCACGGGCGGATCGAGTTGGCAACTCAGACAGAAGGCGAGCCCGCTTGCAAACAGCAGTTTCCGACTGAAACGCAGCTTTGCATTTCGGATAGCCCACTTCTTGCCATCCTGGTCCCGATGTTTGGCAGCATAGTCCACGCAGATGGTCCGCCAGTACCGAGTCAAGTCGTTGAGCAGGAACCGCGGTACCTTCCGCGCACCGATGGGTGAGAAATGCACATCTTCCTCGAAGTATCGCTCCAAAATGTTTCCCAGAACGTTTTCCCAAACCTGATCCGAGGAATCCGCAGCCGAAAGGTTCAGAGGCCGTGATTCCAGCAACATCAGCATTCGCCGTGTCAGATTGGCATTGGAATCGGCACCACCACCAATCCGATGCACCAGTTCGTGGGAGAAGACCAAGTTCCCAAAGGTTCCACTGCTACCTGGCGGAGGTAGGCTGGCGCGAACAAGTGCTCGCTCAATTTCTCTGGCCAATTCCGCATGGCCATTGTCTACAACTCCGTCGATCAACAGTGACCAGTCATAATCGCTTCCTTCGAGCATCTCACATCGAGCGAAGGAGCCAAACAGCACGAGACTCGCATCTGCGTTGAGCCACCGATTCGCCCCTGATGCTGTGTTCAACGCGACGTGCAGTGCATTTTCTGCGGATTGCGTTCCTCGGGACGCCAAATCGTACCCGGTCCAATCAGCGCCGACCTCATCCGCAAGTTTGCGGATCGTGGGAAAGGGGTCGTGATCTGGCATCGGCATTCCTTCCAATCCGATTCTGAAAACGGTGACCGCGAGACGAGTCCGATCATAAGTCGGCGACACTCATGCCAGAAGCTTGGACACGACGTTTCCATGCACATCCGTCAACCGGAAGTCTCGGCCTTGGAAGCGGCGGGGTGGCCGGGGCTGGACCAACGGGAAGCCCCGGTGATTGAGAGTTGGGACACGTTCGCGTGAGGATCAGCGGTCAATTCAGATTTCCGACAACTCACCATTGACCGGGGTTTCGCCCAAAGCAGCTCCAACCCCGGCCACCCAACCGCGATCGTGGTCCCTGCGAGCCCAAATCGAGGATCGCCTGTTCGCGGATCTTGAATTTTTGAATCTTGCCCGTGACTGTCGTCGGAAAACTCTCCACGAACTTCACGTAACGCGGCGTCTTGAAGTGGGCCAGGCGGGTGCGGCAGAAGTCGCGAATCTCGTCCTCGGTGACGGTCGCGCCGGCTCGAAGTTTCACCCAGGCGGCGACCTCTTCGCCGAACTTGGAGAACTGCCGGCTCAAGTGATTGCTTTTTCCAGCTTTTTCTTTTTCACTGTCACCATTTTCTTCTTGTCTCTGTGGATCGCCTTGGCGCTGGTCTGTTTGCCCTTCACCTTCTGCTTGGGTTCATCAGTCTCCAGTTTCATGGTCTTCTCCAATAGAGACCGGAGACTGGACAGAACTCCGTCTTTTTCATCAATCTTGGATCCCAGCAAGACGATGCACGCGGCCGGGGTATCCAAGGCACTCGCGATCTTGTTGAGGCAAGTCAGACTGACCGCGTTTCGGCCCTGCTCAATGTGTTGGATGGTACTCATCCCCACCAGCTCGTTGAGCTGTGACTGAGTGAGGCCTCGCATTTCTCGCAGTCGAGCAATTGCCTTGCCCACCAGTTCGTTATCGACATTCATCTTATCTCTCCTCGGATCACACAATTATTGCTTGCTATCGTCCTAAGCATCTTTGAGAATTTCGCTTTCGCGTTTCTCCAAGGCTTGGCGGACCTTAAGGATCTTCTTCACGGCAACTCCGACGAAACGAATGATGTCATTCTTCGCTTCTTCGAGGCCAACTCTCTCAATTATTCTCGTGAGTCCCGTGCTGATTTGTGCCGCGCTGTTGACAATCGTCAGGTACTCAAACACCTCTGCCGATGTCAGTTTCTGATTCCGCGCCTCATGGGTCACCTGGATGCAAACGTCTTTCAACTGCTGTTGGAGGTCATCAGGCGTCAAAGTCGTTCTCCAAGCCTCGACGATCACTGCATGTCACACGTACTGTATGTGTGACATGCAGGGATCGTCAAGATTCAGCTTTGGGAATCACAGAAAATAGGGTTTCTCGGAAAAGCCAGGTGCCTGACCCCGATTCCCCCCCGTCTCGATCATTCACCGCCTGGTCGGCACCATCGTCACGCCAGCAGCTTCGTGACGACGTTTCCATGCACGTCCGTCAGCCGGAAATCCCGGCCTTGGAAGCGGAAGGTGAGTTTGGTGTGGTCGAAGCCGAGCAGGTGCAGGATTGTGGCGTGCAGGTCGTGGACGTGGACTCGGTCGACGGTGGCGTTGAAGCCGAATTCGTCGGATTCGCCGAGTGTGGTTCCCGGTTTGATGCCGCCGCCGGCCAGCCACATGGTGAAGGCGTTCGGGTGATGGTCGCGGCCGTCGTTGCCTCCCTGGACCATCGGCGTGCGACCGAACTCACCGCCCCAGATGACCAGCGTGTCTTCCAGCAGGCCGCGCTGTTTCAGGTCGCGCAGCAGGGCGGCGGTGGGCTGGTCGGTGTCGCCACAGTTCTTCTTCAGGTCGTTGACCAGGTTGCCGTGCTGGTCCCAGGCTTCGTGGAACAGTTGCACGAAGCGGACGCCGCGTTCGACCAGCCGCCGCGCGAGCAGGCAGTTGTTCGCGAACGACGACTTGCCCGGTTCCGCGCCGTACATCTCCAGCGTCTCCTTGGTTTCTTTCGTGAGATCCATCAGGTCGGGGGCGCTGGCCTGCATGCGGTAGGCCATCTCGAAGGAGCTGATGCGGGCCGCGATCTCGGGATCGCCGGTCGCGCCCAGCCGCAGTTCGTTCAACTGTCGCAGGGAATCGAGCGAGTCGCGCTGGATCGCGTCGTCGACACCGCGCGGGTTCGACAGGAACAGCACGGGCTCGGCCCCCGAACGGAACAGCACGCCGTTGTTGACGGTCGGCAGGAAGCCGCAGCCCCAGTTGGACGAGCCGCCGCTGGGCCCCTTCTTCCCGGAACTGAACACGACGAAGCCGGGCAGATCCTGCGATTCGCTGCCGAGTCCATACAGGCTCCAGGCACCGAGGCTGGGCCGCCCGAACTGCTGGGCTCCGGTGTTCATCATGATCTGGGCGGGGGCATGGTTGAAGGCGTCAGTCGTCATCGACTTCACGATGGCGATGTCATCGACGACGGTGGCCAGATGCGGCAGCAACTCAGACAGTTCGGCCCCGCTCTCGCCATGCTTCGCAAACTTGAACTTCGGACCGAGCAGCTTTGAATTCGGATTGATGAACGCCGCGCGGTATCCCTTGAGCAAGTCGGCCGGCGGCAGCTTGCCATCCCACTTGGCGAGTTCCGGCTTGTTGTCAAACAGTTCGAGGTGCGACGGTGCCCCCGCCATGAACAGGTAGATCACCCGCTTGGCCTTTGGTGCGAAGTGACCGGCCCGCGCCGCCAACGAGCTTGTCGAAACCGACACCGCGCGGGCCTCGTTGTCCTGCAGCAGTGAGTACAGCGCTGCCGTACCGAGCCCGACGCCGCAGTCGCGAAAGAACCAGCGGCGGGTGATGTCGCGGCCAAGAGGAAGGGCAGAATTGAGTTCGGGGCGCATGATCGATCTTTCAAACGGCTGCCAAGCGACGTGGGATGAGTCTCAGCGACGCAGCGTATCCGCTGCGTGGGACTCGAAACGAAGGATCTCTTCTTGCAACTGTTGGATCAGCTTCCGGAGCGACCGCCGCGTCCATTCCGACAGCGGCGTTCCGGCAGCGAGGCGGCCTTGCGCCTCGGCGTACTCACGCTTCAGGCCGGCCAGTTTTTCGCGGGTCGTCGCCAGTTCCCGTTCGTTGTGAATCGTCATGGCAGCACCTCCACCATCCCCTTCGGGACGTCGTTTCGATCCGTGGCGAAGAAACGTCCGGTCATGTGATCGAACGCGACCGTGTCGACGAGTTGAATATCGAGGAACGGCAGCCCGTCCTCCAGTTCCGCCAGCGCGGCCTGCTCGCGAGGAAAGTCGTCCGCAGCCAGCAACACACAGTCGATGTCATTTGGCTCCCACACATCCGTCGTGAAACTGCCGTTGATCACCAGCCTTGATACTCCCACCCGTCGTGCGAGATCAACGAGCCAACCGAGCGATTCCAATTGCACCCTCCTCAATTCTGACGGACCACCAAACCGATCGGCAATCTCGCGGAACGAAGCCGGGTGAATTCCCGGCGGCAGGCAGCCTCGCTCGTCGAACGGTGGAATCACCTTGCGGCTCCTTGTGTACTCACCGCGGAGTTGTCGCCGCCCGTTTGAGACTCCGGCGGATCGTACGCCTCCATGCCGGGGGCGTTCCAATCGTCATCCCACGTGGCGAACTTGCTGCGCAGTTCGGCCAGTTCCCACACCGTGAACGGGGGAGGTTGCGGTATCGACTCGTCGATCGGCGGCATGAGTCACTCCTTCGTCACGGTCTCATCGAGATTCAATAACACACGGGCGACGGCGGTCCAAGACGCCAGTTGAGCCGGTGTCGCGCCGGTTGGCAACGCTGGTGGATTGGTTGGATCGTTGGCGGCCAGTTCCCACGGCTTGGCATCCGCGGCTGTGAACCAGGTCGTTTGCCGGGCGAGCAGTTTGAGCAGCACGTCACGCTCGGGGTCGCTTGGTGAACGCGAGACGCAGCGGCGGAAGGCCCATGTCAGGCGGGAGGCATCGTCGGCCCCGCCCTCCTTCAGTGTGATGAGCGCGAGATGGCGGGCGCATTCTAGGAAGAGGGTTTCGTTCAGAGTGGTCAGCGCCTGCAGCGGCGTGTTCGAGCGGGTTCGTCGGACGCACGAGAAGTCGCCGTTCGGGGCGTCGAAGTTGGTCAGCATCGGATACGGCGTCGACCGGCGGCGAAACGTGTAGATCGCGCGGCGGTAGCGGTCCGGACCGGTTTCGTCAGTCCACGTGAAGGGACCGTAGCTGGCTGGCGGCACGAACAGGAAGGCCGGGGCGGGAGCGAACACGCTCGCTCCGCCCACCTTCGGATTGAGCAGGCCGCTGGCGGACAGCGCGATGTCGCGAACGATTTCGCCTTCGACGCGCAGCCGCGGCGCGCGGGCCAGCAGTCGGTTGTACTGGTCCTGCGCGAACAGGTCCGGCGTGATGCGGCTCGATTGGCGATACGTGGCGCTGGTCACGATCAGTCGATGCAAGTGCTTGAGGCTCCAGCCGTGATCCATGAGCTGCACCGAGAGCCAGTCGAGCAGTTCGGGGTGCGATGGTGAATCGCTCTGCGTGCCGAGGTCTTCGCTGGTGGCGACGATCCCCGTGCCGAAATATGCCTGCCAGACGCGGTTCACTTGGACCCGCGCGGCGGTCGGGCTGCGGCGGTCGACGATCCATTTGGCGAGTGTGAGGCGATCGAGGTGTTGTGGCCGGTCTCCTGACCGTGCCACCGGCTCGACCGAAGGTTTCCGGCTGTCAGCTTCCGCGTCAGAAGAGGGAGACCTTCGGTCGGGCGTTTCGGCGGGGTCGGGAGACCCGCGCCGAACAGAGCGCTGTTCCACGTTCAGCGGATGCAGAAAGGCTGGCACACCGGGGGTCACCGGTTTGTCTGGTTTCAAGAAATCGCCGCGGAGCAGCATCCGGGTGTCGCGCGGTTCGTGCCGCGCCATCAGCGTGAGTGTCGTTGAACCGGCCGGCCACTGTTGCCACAGCGCTTCGATCTGTTCGTTCGCTTCCTTGAGGTCGGCCACCGTGGTCCGCCAATGCGAGAAGACTTCGGCGACCTGATCCGGCGTGCGTTCTTCGCGGGGAATCGACAGGATCTCGCGCACGCGCCGGGGGACGGAGTCGGCGGCGGGATTCGCGGCGGTCGTCACCGACAGCCGGAACCGGCCGAGGTTGTTGTTCATGTTGTCATCGCTGTTCCAACCGCCGTGCATCTGCTTCAAGGAGATGTGCAGCGTGGTGCCTCCTTCATAACCAAACGGCTTCTCGGGAACGAAGACGGCGTTGCGCGGCTGATTGCGGCGGCCCGGCCCCTGGTCGATACCCCACGCAGTCTCATCCTTGCCGTCGATGGCGTATTCGACCGAACCCGTGACGCGCTTCTTGTCGGTCTTGTCGTAGAAGTTCGGTTCGAGGTCTCGTTCGGGGTTCGAGTAATCCGCCGTGACCTTCACGAACTTGAACTTCTCTCGCGTGCCGGGCTTCGGCTGGCCCTCGACCTCCTTGAGCGGTTCGATCTCGACGGTGAATTCGGTGAGCGCACACGTCCCCATGAACGAACGCCCCGGCCCGCCACACGGCAGGTTCGGATCGTTGAGCAATTCGAGACGGAAGCCGGTGATGCTCTTCTGGTCGGTCGCACCGCGCAGGCTGGTCGAATACTTCGTCGGCGCATAGCCCTGCGCCAGGATCGAGCCGTCCCCCATGTCGATATAGCGCTGGCCGTTGTCGCCGGCGTTTTCGAGTTGCAGGATGTGCCAGTCGCTCTTCAACGCGGCCGTCTCGCGGTCAGGTGTGGCCGGCTGGCCGTCAGCGTCCCGTCGGCGGAGCGACGGGACTACAGTAGTTCCGTCGCTAGTAGTCCCGTCGCTCCGCCGACGGGACGGTTGTGCGAGCCGGTCAATCTGGACCGTCGCCTCCCACGCCGTCATGCGGTCACGCCAGTCGCGCGACTGCTGTTGGAGGCCGCGTTCGATGTCACTCATTTGCCGCCGCAGTTCGGCCGCTTTCGTCTGTTCATCCGTCGAGTAGACGACGCGCTGGGCTTCGTGGTCGTTGTTCAGGAAGGCGAACAGGCGGTAGTACTCCTCGTGCGTGATCGGGTCGTACTTGTGAGTGTGACACTGGGCGCACTGGATGGTCAGGCCGAGGAACGTCTTGCCGACGGCGTCCATCCGGTCGAACATCGCGTCCATGCGGAACTGCTCGGGATCGACGCCCCCCTCTTCGTTCAGCATCGAGTTTCGCAGGAAGCCGGTGGCGACGATCTGATCCTGCGTCGCGCTGGGCAGCAGGTCTCCCGCCAGTTGCTCGATGACGAACTGGTCGTACGGAAGGTCTTTGTTGAGCGCGTTGATGACGTAGTCGCGATAGAAGGCGATCTGCCGGGACTTGTCCTTCTCGAAGCCATCGGAATCGGCGTAGCGCGCGGCGTCGAGCCAGTGTCGTCCCCAACGCTCCCCGTAGTGCGGTGACTGGAGCAACCGTTCCACTTGCTTGTCGTAGGCATCGGGAGCGGCATCGGCCAGAAAGGCGTCGACCTCGGCAAGGGTCGGCGGCAGGCCGATCAGATCCAGATGCAGCCGGCGCAGCAGCGTGATCTTGTCCGCCTCGGCCGACTGCGACATCCCGTGTTCGATGAGCTTCGCCGCGATGAAGCGGTCGATCTCATTGCGGACCCGGAAGCGGGTCTCATCAATCTTGGGAACGCTTGGCAGCTCGGGAGCATTGAACGCCCAGTGCGATGTGTATTCGGCTCCGCTGGCAATCCAGCGGTTGAGCAGATCGACTTGAGCCGCTGACAGCGGCTTGTGCTTCCCCTTCAGCGGCGGCATCCGCACATTGTCGTCGGTGCTGGTGACTCGCCTGATCAGTTCACTCGCTGCGGGCTTCCCCGGCACGATCGCGACCTTGCCCGATTCGGCAGCCTTCACGGCGCTGGCCCGCAGATCCAGCCGCAATCCCGCCTGCCGGTCCGTCTCATCCGGCCCATGACAGACGAAACAGTTGTCTGCGAGGATTGGCCGGATGTCGCGATCAAAGCTGACCGCTTTTACGGCATCGGTCTTGGCAGGCTCGGCGGCGAAGTTCGGTGTGAGGGAAAGCTGCCCGAAAACAAGAGCCCACAGACTCAACGTACGAAAGATCACTTGCCGTGGCATCACATCGTCTCCCGACTTCATGGACTCGCCGTTCACTGGCGGGAGACATTCTGCCGGAAGCCGCGGTGACATCCAAGCTCGTCGGAGACATCGCCATTGGGGCATGGTTCAAGTCGCGGTGGTTTTGGTATCAGATGTCTTCTCTTGTCCCCTCTCCCCCGGCTTTGCGGGGGAGAGGGCTAGGGTGAGGGGGCCGAGCGATCAAGAGACAATTAGCATGGGGAACGAGATCGAACCGGATTGTTTCCTGTGGTTGCACCCGCGAGCAGAAGCCCCCCTCACCCTAACCCTCTCCCCCCAAAGTCGGGCGGGAGAGGGGACCAGAAAGATGACCCCCAATGAACGACGGCACCCCCTTTGGACTGCGGCGATTCATCGCCGCTTTCATTTCTCTCGTCGCCGCCTTTCGCCGATACTTGTTGAAACGACCATTGTCTTGACGCCCGATTGAGCCGCCGGTATCTTGCGGCCCCATGTCGACCTCCCCGCCGCGTGATGTTCGGGCTCCCCGGTTTGATTCGCTCCATCAAGAGGCGTATCTCAACCTGTGGCGAACGTACGACCGGTTGAAGGCGGTCGAGGACGAGCTGTTTTCGCAGTTCGACCTTTCGGCCCAGCAGTACAACGCGCTGCGGTTGTTGGAGGCGTCGCATCCCGCGACGGTCGCGACGCTGACGCTCGGGACGCGGTTGATCTCGCGCGCGCCGGACATGACCCGGATGCTCGACCGGCTGGAGGATCGCGGGCTGGTGCATCGCGAACGACGCCCTGAAAACCGCCGGGTGGTCGAGGTCGGGGTGACTCCGGCGGGGTTGAAATTGCTCGCGAAATTGGAGGGTGCCGTGCAGGAGTGCCACAAGCGGCAGCTCGGGCATCTCTCGGCCAAAGAGCTGAAGCAACTGGTCGGACTGCTGCAATCGGTGCGTGATCCGCATGAAGAGGAAGACAGTCTCTGGGGCAAGCGGTAGGGTCGGCGCATCAATAGCTGACGAGATTTGGTGAGCCGGGTGCCGTGAGGCCCCGGACTCGTCGCGACGGAATCCGGAGCCTCACGGCCAATGGCACTCACTTTAGAAAGTAGTAGGCACATTCCATGTGCCGTGACCTGCAATTTGCGGACGGCACATGGAATGTGCCTGCTACTTGCAAAGCAAAGTAAGTGCCATTGGCCTCACGGCACCCGGCTCACCAAGCCCACTTGCGGTGAATGAATCGTTCCACACTTTGTCAGACGTCACACTCGCACATTGCATCTTCACGACGTCACACACAACGAGGAGTCTCACTCATGTCGCAAACGTCTCAACCCCAGGTCATCGTCATCGGTGGCGGTCCGTCGGGAACCACCGCCGCGACGCTGATCGCGCAGAAAGGCCATCGCGTCCGGTTGTACGAGCGGGAGAAGTTTCCGCGGTTCCACATCGGCGAGTCGCTGATTCCGCAGACGTACTGGGTGCTGAAGCGGTTGAACATGCTCCCCAAGATGAGGTCGAGCCACTACATCAAGAAGTACAGCGTGCAGTTCGTCGGTTCGAGCGGCCGGCTGTCCGAACCGTTTTACTTTCTCGATCACAAGCCGCACGAATCGTCACAGACCTGGCAGGTGCGCCGCAGCGAGTTCGACCAGTTGATGCTGGAAAACGCCGTCGAACACGGTGTCGACGTGCAGCAGGGCGTGCGCGTTCTGGAAGTGTTGTTTGAAGGGGATCGCGCGGTCGGCGTCCGCGTGCAGGACGACGATGGCGAACGGATCGAGCGGGCCGACGTCATCGTCGATGCCAGCGGGCAAAGCACGATGATCATGGGGAAGCTCGGCCTGCGCGACTGGGATCCGTTGCTGAAGAAGGCCGCCTGTTGGACGTACTGGGAGGGGGCGCAGCGCGACACCGGCCGGGACGAAGGGGCGACCATCGTGTTGCAGGTGCAGGGTAAGGCGGGCTGGTTCTGGTACATCCCGCTGCACGACAACATCGTCAGCGTCGGCGTGGTGGCGTCGCACGAATACCTGTTCAAGAATCGCGACACCAAGGACTTCGAAACGATCTACCATGAGGAGGTCGAGAAGTGTCCGGCCGTCAAGCAGCGGATCAGCAGCGGCAAGCGGGCCGACATCTACCGCGCGGCGAAGGAGTACTCGTACCGCTCACAAACCGTGGCCGGCAATGGTTGGGTGCTCGTGGGGGACGCGCTTGGATTTCTCGATCCGC
>JAYTIB010000277.1:0-5478 GCA_043732205.1 Schlesneria sp.
AATGGTTGACAAGCACTACGGCAACCAGGATCTGAAGCTTTACCGCGATTTCCGCGAGATCCTTGATCGCAAAGATATCGATGCGGTCCTCATCGCCACGGGAGACCGCTGGCACGGCCCCGCCTCGATCATGGCCGCCGAAGCGGGAAAGGATGTCTATAGTGAGAAGCCCTGCGGCATCACCATTGATGTCTGCAAGTCGCTCGCCGACACCATCAAGAAGACCAACCGCGTTTTTCAGGCCGGCACCCAACGCCGAAGCGTGCCCAACTTCATTGAGGCCGTCAAACTTGCTCAGACGGGCAAGCTCGGAAAGATTCACACCCTGTATGCCTCGGTCTATGTGCCCACCCTTGGGAACGACTGGTTGCCGGGTGAACCGACGCCTCCCCGCGATGTCGTCGATTGGAACCTGTGGCTCGGACCCGCTCCCTGGCGTCCTTACAACCAGAAGTACGTGAGCGGCGGCTGGCGGGGCATTTACGATTTCGATTCCGGTGCCCGCCTGCTCGACTGGGGTGCTCATACCGTCGATCTCTGCCAGTGGGCCATCAACGCGGACAACACGTCGCCCACCGAATACGAGCCGACCGCGACCAATGTCACCTGCCGTTACGAGAACGGCGTGAAGCTGATCATCGACTTCCTGCCGACGCCGTTTGGGGATCGCGGTCCGAACTGGAACACGAAGCTCGGCACCTGTCCCGTGAAGTTCGTGGGTGATGGGGGCTCCGTCGAAACGGGCGACAATGGCGGTATGGATCTGACTCCCGCGACGCTCGTGAACGAAGTCCCCGACACCGCCAAGCTGGCCAAGGGGCTCGACGCCGCGACGCACGCCCGCAACTTCTTCGACTGCGTGAAGTCGCGGGCGAAGCCGGTCGCCAACGCCGAGGTCATGCGTCGCTCGCACACCGTCTGTCATGCGGCGGCCATCGCCTGGATTCTGAACCGCAAGTTATCGTTCGACCCGGTCAAAGAAGTCTTCGTGGACCCGGCGGGCGGCCTCGACGTGGAAGCCAACAGCCTTCGCAGCCGCCCCGCCCGCAATCCGTTCGCCTGAACACAGGATCCCGGCAGCGCACCCTGCTTCGTGCTGGATAGGCGTTGCTCGATAATGAGGAGCAGGTGATGGCAGGCGAGCCTTCATGCACATCATCGTGGTCTAGCAACATGGACAGTGGTGGCCCCTGACTCCTGTCCGGGGAGGAGTCCGCCTTCGCGTCGAAGGATGGTTCGGTGAGGCTCGCCGGCATGCAGCCCCTGCATTCACAAATTGACAACAAAGTGCATCAACGCGAGAATCAGGCCCACTGGACACTGAGTCCCTTCAATCAAAATCGTATTCGGTTGGCTTGGAACCTTGACCACCATGCGAGCAACGTTTCTGGTGATGATGGGAATTGTGATCGGGTTGGCCGGACGGTCACCGGTCGGAGCGGCTGAGATCAAGACGCCGCGTGGCGGTCCGCGCGTGTCCGGTGGCCAACCGATAAATGCCGCTGTGGGAGAATCTCTCAAAGCTCCTGCCACGCGCCCCGCCGCGCCCGCCGGAAAGAAAACTGAGACCGCGGTTTTTGCTGGCGGTTGTTTCTGGTGTACGGAGTTCGCATTTGAGCAGTTGGCGGGCGTGGTCGATGTCGAAAGTGGCTATTGCGGGGGGACCAAGGCCACGGCGAATTACAACCAGGTTCACAGCGGGATCACGGGCCACGCCGAAGCGATCCGCGTGACCTACGATCCGAACAAGGTCAGTTACGACGATTTGCTGGCCGTGTTCTTCGATTCGCACGATCCGACTCAATTGAACCGGCAGGGCAAGGACGACATCGGTCGGCAATATCGATCCGCGGTTTTCTTCGCCAGTGACGAGCAGAAGAAGCAGGCCGAAGCCAAGATCGCCGACCTGGAAGCGAAACGCGTCGGCAAGCGGCGTATCGTGACGAAGCTCGAACCGCTGACGGAGTTCTATCCGGCCGAGGATTACCATCAGGACTTTGCGCGGAGAAATCCATTCCTGCCATACATTCAAAGCCACGCGGTTCCCAAGGCATTCCACGTCCGGACCAGGCATCCCGATCTGATCCGAAACGGAGACTGATCGCCAGAGATTCGGAACGGACTCCTTCGTCGAGGCCGTCGAGTTCTTCCGTACCGGACGTTCAACCGTAAAGCCTCCTCGCCCCGTCCTCCGGCCGCAGCAATGCGAGATATGCCGTGACTGAGTTGCACGTCTGCCTATACAGGGGGGGAAGGCGATCCACTGATGGATCACACCGGGTCCGCTTAAGAATCTGCGACCGTAGCCTCGCCAGCCCCAACCAACTGCACGCCTGACAAAATCGAACGGCCGTTGGGCATGCATTGTTGACCGTTCAATGGACGAGGGGCTGCAGAGGAATACGGCTGCCACTGCAACTGCGAACCGGGAGCGATGGATCGCTCCGGCTCAACATTGGAGCTTCTCACAACTCTGCCGACTTTCGAGGGTCAGCAAGGACACTGTGAACCGCGTCTCCGGAGAAACCGCCAGCCGCATCCTTCGAGAGACATTGCCGCAGGGTGACCGGCCGCTGCAACTGCTCGCGACGGGTGATCGGCTGCGTTCCGTGCATGGTGTCACGTACCGCCGACTGTGGAATGCCGACTTGCTGGCCACCGTGCGCGAAGCGGCGGGGGACTACGGTCCGTCGCAGACCGCTTTCAACGAGGCGACCGGCCTCTACTGCGGTGAGCAGGACTTGTTTGCCTTCCTCATCGACCCGACCGACCCGACCGACCGGGTGGATCGAGGTGGGCGACGAGCAGTTCGCCCCCGGCTTCTTCGTTTGGAACAGCGAAGTCGGCAAGCGGTCGCTCGGCATTCAGACGTTCTGGTTTCAGAAGGTCTGCTGCAATCACATCGTGTGGGATGCGATGGACGTGACCGAGTTCACGCGCAAGCACACGGGAAATATCCGTGAGTCGCTGAACGAAGTCCGACGTCTCATCGAACTGCAAGCCGCCAAGCGCGACGCACGCCGGGACAGCTTCGCCACGCTCATCCGCAAGTCGCTGCACGAGAAGCTCGGCGCTGACGCCGAAGAAGTCACGAAGTTGCTTCTCAAGCATGACCTCGGCAAGGAAGCCGTGACACCTGCGGTGAAGCAACTCGGCGAAGCCGGCAAGCCGTTCACGCTCTGGAATCTGGTTGATACCCTGACCCAGCAGAACGTGAGCCTGACTTATGCCGGTGATCGGACAGACGCCGATCAGAAAGTGGCCAAGCTCCTGGAACTGGCAGCCTGACGCTCACAACCCATTCTCTGACCCGCCCCGAGCACGATGCTAGGGGCTTCTTTGCGTGCCGCTCCGCCAGATTCATGAAGGACGTTGTTACACACGACACTCTTCTCGCCCGGACACGAGGGATTGACGCACTGCGGCTTCGAGGGCACTCTGCGCTCTTGCTCCGCCCATGAAGAAATCTCCCTCCACACCGGTTTCCGCGTCACCCCGCCAGCAGCAAGTCGAACGACTGACTGAAGTCGTGGGGCGTCTGACTGACGAAGTCCGCGTCGTGCGGGACGTCCTCGACGACATTCGCGAAGACTTGAGTTGGATCACGCGGAACGGCATCCCAAGCCATCCCGTCCAGCACACGCGGGTTGTCCGCATGGCCCGCGATCCGCTCGCACCGGATGCCCGCGACCATCTGGAACTGCGCACGTACACGCTGGAACCACACGGTTCGTCGGAGATCAGCCCCAAGGTTTTCGACGAACTCGTCTCTGAGATCGCCGAGGCCGTGACGGTCATCGGCCAGGAACAGCTCAACATGTTCTTGATGGCGCTCGACGACGCACGGGCCAAGCTTCTCGCCGCGATCAAGACGACTTCACCCAAGCCGATTGAGCGAGAGACGAATGCCCTTTCGGAACCGCCGGTGGCAGCGCGGACAGCCGTGGCTGCGACGGAAGTTCCCGAACGAGGGCGTCTCTTTTGATTTCCTTTCAACTGCATGGCCAAGGAACAATTCTTACATCCCGAAACGGCCGATCTGCTCAAGACTCTCGACGAGGCGGCTCGTCGCAGTGGCGTGAGTCGTGGCCAGGCCTTTGAGGATTTTCTCCACATGTCCGTCTGTGCGCTCTCGGGTGGGCGCATGGAAGAGCAGTACCTCGCGGTCGTCAAGAAGCACTCAGAAGGCAAGCCGGGGCGGCGCGGAGTGGACAGCCTCGCGGCACTCTACGGTCAGGCTGTCGCGGCGATGGAGCAGACACGCGACGAGACGAAGGACGTACTGGGGGATCTGTTCCAAGGCGCAATTACCTACGGCGAGCACGGACAGTTTTTGACGCCCGAGCATCTGTGCCGCGCGATGGCTCGCCTCACAGTAGGAGACATTCCCGAAGAAGAATCCCGTGAGCAGAAATCCGTCTGCGATCCGGCGAGTGGCAGTGGCCGGATGCTGCTCGCAGTCGCTGAAATGCAGCCACACTGGCTCTTCGTCGGCCAGGATGTTGACTTGCGATGCGTCCGCCTCACAGCGATCAACCTCGCGCTCAGAAACCTCTATGGCTATGTCATCTGGGGCAACAGCTTCAAGAACGAACGCCGACTCGTCTACCGCACCGGATTCGACTTGACTGGTTTTCTAAGCGAGGTTTGCGTCGAGGACTGCCCGAAGCCCGTTCGAGAACTTGCCACAGAACCGACCTCACCCCCGATCGCAGCCGCCACAACTGGAGAACCGCCGGTCCCAAGTGGCGAAGAATCTGAAGAATCAGCGGATCGCCGCACGAACCAGCTTCGGCTGTTTTGATTTCAGTTTCTTTCCTTGAGGCGAATCTCTTCCGCCGACCGCTCCTCGCGTCGGCCTTATCAGATCACGATCCGTTCCACTTCATCGAGCGACACCGCATCGCTGCGTCGATCATAGAGCCGCGTCGTCTGACTCGACGCATGGGCGGCGATTCGTTGGGCGTGTTCGAGGAGTCCGCCGTTTGAGAGATAGGCCGTGATGCCGGTGGCTCGCATCGTGTGGCAACCGATCGTTCCGGGAAGGTCGGCCTTACGTGCCCGACGCTTCACCATCGCGAGGACTTCGCGGCGATGGATGCGGCGCGTCGTGAGTTGTCGCTTCCGATTGAGCGAGCGAAAGAGCGGCGTCTTCGTCTCGTGGCCGATGCCCGCGGCGGACACGTAGTCGTCGAGATACTCTTCGAGCGTGTGGTACGCCGGGACCGCGTGACGCTTGCCCCCTTTCTCACGGAGGTTGATCCACATGCGGCGGCTGCGTTGTTCGTAGTCTTCGATGTCCATCGCCGTCACTGCTCCAATGCGGGCGAAAGTGAAGAGCATCGTCGCGATCAGCGCCCGGTCGCGTTTGCCGGTGATCGTGGAAACGTCAATCGAATCGAGAAGCTGCCGGGCCTCTTCGGCGGTGAGGACCGGCGTCCGCCCGACCGTCACGACATGCTTCGGCCCGCGCACCGA
>JAYTIB010000278.1:0-5471 GCA_043732205.1 Schlesneria sp.
ACCCATGACCTGATCCAACGCACCCACCGCCAAAACCTCCCCGCGGACGCCCCGGACAAAGCGCGCCGCACCACCACGCTCACGCTCCTGGCGGCGTTCAAGAACTACACGATCCTGATCCAACGCACCCGTCATGGTCGCACCATCAGCCCCACCCGCCTGAACCCGCGCCAACAAGAAATCCTGCGACGCCTCGAACTCCCCACCCCCGCCCAACTCCTCAGCCGACTCCTCCCCCGACCACCCGACTAACAATCAACCCCGATGTCGACCTCGACCTCGACCTCGATCAAAATCCAACCGGCCCCAACCGCCGGTTTGAACCAATCAACAGGGTGCGGAATATCGGGTTAAACGACTCAACTGTGTCAGATTCCCCCGTGACAGGTATAGTTTGTTGGCGAACAGCGCCGCCCGGTCGGCGCAGGCGTCGTTCGGATCGATGAAATCAACCGGGACGAATCGTTCGAGATGTCGGGCGGTTGAAAGTCGGCGGCGGTTCCTCAACCCCTTGCTTGGGTCACGTGCGATGCGAAACATCTTCGTCAAATGCTGGTTGGCGGCAACCGTTTGCTGGGTTGGAACCAATCTTCACGGTGCGGAATCGCCGGTTCCCGCCAAGGTGTTGAAGTACTCGGCGGCCAACGGCCAGACCTTCTGCGCGGTGATCCTGAAGGCGGGTGAATTGCCGAAGGGGATCGTCGCCCGCGAGCATGTGATTCTGATCGACACATCCGCCAGCCAGGTGGGCGAGCATCGCCGGCAGTCGCTGGAAGTGCTGGGGGCGCTGCTGAAGTCGCTGCCGGACGGAGACCGCGTCCGATTGTTCGCCGCCGACCTGCGGGCCGAGCCGCTGGATGACGGCTTCCACGAAGTGCGCAGTCCCGCGGTGGCCGACGCCGTCGAAATGCTGAACGAGCGCGTCCCGCTGGGGGCGACGAATCTGGAGGGTGTGCTGCGGACCGCGATGCAATCCGCCACGGATCTCCCGACCGACATCACTTACATCGGCGACGGAATGAGCACCGCCGACTTGGTCGAGATTTCCGAACTCCGATCGCTCGTGGCGGACCTGCGTCAGCGACGGATCGCAGTCCACAGTTTCGGCGTCGGTGGCCAGCGAAACCTGCAACTGCTCGGCATCCTCGCGCAGCAGACCGGCGGCTTCCTGGACTTCGACACGCAGATCATTGATGCCTCGGATGAGAAGGCGGTCAAAGCGGAACGGACGAAGTCCGCGAAGCTGGCCAAGGACATCGCCCGCGCCAAACGGAGTGCCGCCGAGAGGGCACTCGAACAGGGAAAGAAACTCGCCGCCGCGTTGATCTCGCCGGTCTTCTTCCCGACCGAGCTGCAGGTCACTCCGGCAGACATCGCACTGCTGCCGGCCGAAGCGCTGCCCGTGCGAGCGGACCGCGAGACGATCTATTTGATGCGCGGCAGCCTGCCCGCCGACACCCGCATCGTCATGAAGGATGCCGCGGGTGAAACCCTGGAATGGAAACTATCAGCACCCGTCGAACAGCCGGGTGCCACGTTCCTGCCGG
Source organism: Schlesneria sp. (assembly GCA_043732205.1). Taxonomy (GTDB): domain Bacteria; phylum Planctomycetota; class Planctomycetia; order Planctomycetales; family Planctomycetaceae; genus Schlesneria. The sequence continues at coordinate 1,548 of JAYTIB010000278.1, forward strand.
TGATGACCGCCCAACTGGAAACCACGCGAGGTCTGACCAATCCCCTGGCGGGAATGCCCCTGTTCAATCTCACGCAGGCCGATTTCTCCGACAACGTGACATCGATCGCCCAGCGCGGCGCGATGGCCTTGCACTTGGATGACATCGAACAAGCGACGAAGCTCTCCGTCATGGCCGCCGAGGCCGATCCGAACAACGAGGCGGCCAAGATCCTGCGGACAGCGATCGAACGGGCGAAGAAAACGCCGGTCAAACCCAAGTCCAAGCCCAAGCCCGGCACCGATCCTGCCAGCCCCAATCCGGCCAAGCCGCCGAAGTGATTCGATGAGCACCGCAAGGGCTCGCCCGGAAGCTCAGCGCGACGGCTGATTCGTGGAGCCTCAGCCGATCATTCGGATTCGCGAAAAAAAATGACTTGAGCAATTGGGTGGCACGCCCTGAGTCTTCGAAGGGCGTGGCGAACGTCGAGAAAACCACGCCCTTCCCAAAGCGTCAGGACGTGCCACCCGAACCGAAATTGCTCAATTTATTTTTTCGCGAATCCTTCGAACATTCCCCGTGAAAGACACCTCAATGACCGCATACGACTCCGGCAAGTGGACGAGTCACCTGTTCGACGTCGAAGGTTCGATGGTTCGCGAGATCCTGGGCCGAGTCGCTTTGTGCGTGGCTTGGTCGGCGGTGGTTGTCGGCCTGTACGAGAGCGGCCCCGACACCTTCGACAAGTTGGCGATCGCCTCGACCGCGCACATGATGATCGGTTCCGCACTGGGACTGCTGCTGGTGTTTCGCACCAACTCCTCGTACGACCGGTTTTGGGAGGGTCGCAAACAGTGGGGCGGCATCGTCAATGAGACCCGCAATCTGGCGCGCCAGGCCGAAACGTGGTTGGCCGCCGATCGCGAATTGTCGAACCAATGCATCCGTTGGACGATCGCGTTCGCCTTCGCCACGATGCACCGGCTGCACGCAGGAGAAGGGATCGGTCTCGCGCGCCGGGGATTGCCCGCCGACGAGGTGCTGGCCGCCGAGCAGTCCAGGCACGTTCCGCTGGCGGTCGCCAGAAAGCTGACGGTGCTGATGCACGACGCCCGGCAGCGGGGACTGATCGACGCCATGCAACTGCGGTCGCTCGACCAGAACGTGCAGTCGCTGATCGACTGCTGTGGAGCGTGCGAACGGATCCGCTCGACCCCGGCACCGTTCGGATACGTCGTCCACCTGCGGCGCGCGCTGATCATCTACTGCCTGACGCTCCCACTGGCGCTGGTCCGGGATTACGGTTGGGGAGCCGTGTTGGCCACGCTGGTCATCTCGTACGTGATGTTCGGCATCGAGGAGATCGGCGTCGAGATCGAACACCCGTTCGACCTGACGATCAACGACCTGCCGCTGGAAAGCCTCTGCGACACAATCGACCGGGATCTCAATGAGATGCTGGGTGACGGAAGCACGGCGGGTTGAGTCGCCGGGAAGTTTCATCCGGGTCGTTTCACCGGATGATTCGCGCGACGCGCCCCGGTTGAGATCGCTTGCGCGTTGTGCCACACTACATTTCGTCACCCGCACCCGTTGAGAAAGGCCCCCATGTCCATCCCCCAAATGACCGCCGAGCAGGTTCTCGCGTGGAAGGCGGGATGGGCGGAGGTGAACCGCCGCGAGATCGAAGAACTTCGTGCCGCGGACACAACGACGAAGTTGCGGCAACTGGCGGCCATGATGGCCTCAAATCATCTTTTCGAAAGCCACGCCGACCGGGAAGCCGGTGTCGAAGCAGTGCGGCAACGATGGATCAAGTTGCACCGTGCATTGGACACGGACGCACTCCGATGATCCCGTTGCAAAGCGCTGTGACATCCGTCATCCATCCCACAAGAACCGCCTTGAAACTGACAACCCGTTTCCACTGAGCGTCCGTACCCACCGAGTCCGTAGCCACGTTCGCCAGAGCGTGGGAACACACCACTGTGAGGCGACCCATGCTGATTCGTTCCAGTCTGTCACTGTTCCTGGTCCTGTGCGCGGTCCCGCGGTTGCAGGCCGTCGAGCCGAAGATTCTCACCGGACATGCCGACCCGGCCTATGCCGCCGTCTACACGCCGGACGGAACGAAGCTCGTCACCGGCAGCTTCGACAAGACGCTGCGGTTATGGGATCTGAATTCGTTCACCACGCTCCGTTCGATGAGCGGTCATACCGGGCTGGTGCTGAGCGTCGCCATTTCGAAGGATGGCAGCCGGTTGGTGAGCGGATCGCTCGACAACTCGATCCGGCTGTGGGACGTCCCCGTCGCCAAGCCGTCGATCATGCATCAGGCCAATCCGGGGTCGACCAGTCTTGCGCTGAATGTCGATGGCACGCAGTGGCTGACCGGCGGTGCGGACAAGATGCTGCGGATCTGGAACGCCGCCGACCGGCAGCTCGTCAAAGAGATCGGCCCGCTGCCACATCCGATCGTGCGGGTCGCCTTCCGGGCCGACAAGGCTCAAGTCGCCGCCGCCGATGCGGCCGGGTTTGTGAGATTGTTCAATCCGGTGGACGGAGCCGCACAGGGGATGATCGGGGCCCACGCGGCCGAGATCACCGGCCTGGCCTATCCCGTCAACAACGCGTGGGTCATGACCTCGGGAGCCGACGGTCTGGTGAAGCGCTGGCCCGTTCAAGTCGTCCCGACCAAGACCGCGGCCGGTCACGAGCAGCCGATCCTGGCGCTCCGCGTCAGCCCCAACAACGCGATGGTCGCCACCGGCTCGGCCGACAAGACTTGCCGGCTGTGGAACTATGCCAACCAGCAACCGCTCCGCAATCTCGATGGACATGGCGGCGCTGTGCGTGCGCTGTGCTTTCAGGTCGACTCCGCGCGCCTGGTCACCGGGTGCGAAGACAAGATCGCCCGGCTGTTCGACGTGAACACCGGGATGCTGGTCAAGGCTTACCCCGAACAAGCCGCCCCCATCACCGCAGTGGCCATTCATCCCAACAACTTGGAAGTCGCCGTCGCCGATGCCAGCGGTGCGATCAAGATTTGGAAGGCGGTCGAAGGGACCGAAGTCCGCACGCTGGCCGGTCATGCGGGCGGCACGTTTGCACTGGCATACACTCCCAATCAAGCGCACCTCATCTCCGGTGGGGCGGACAAGAAAGTGCGGGTCTGGAATGCGGCCGATGGCAGCCAGGTCCGCGAACTCGATGCCGTCGACGCCGTGCGGGCCATCGCAATCACTTTGGATAACGTGCGCATCGCCGCCGGGTGCGATGACAAGAACATCCGCGTCTGGAACGTGGCCGATGGCGTCCTGTTCGCCACGTACACCGGACACACCGACAAGATCTCGGCGCTGGAATACAGCCGCGACAATCTGAAGCTGGTGTCGAGCAGTCTCGATGGCACGGTCCGCGGATGGAACGTGGTGATCGGACGTCAGTCGCAACACTACGTCGCGGCCGGTGGCGGCGCGATCAACGGAGTCGGTCTGTCGACCGACAACCTGAACTTCGTCCATGCCGGTGCCGACAAGTCGCTGTCCTGGGAAACGCTCGGCATCCAACTGCTCCATGTCGCGGATGAGAAGCGGGTCAACGCGCTGGCCATTCATCCCAACGCGGCCCAGCACTTCACCGCGGGCGAAGACGGCGTCATCAAGTATTGGGACGCGACCGGTGGCACATTGGTGCGTGAGTTCAAGGGGCATCAGGGTCCGGCCCGTGCGGTCGCCATCAATCCCAACCAGCAGCAGATTGCGACCGGCGGCAGCGACAAGAAGCTGAAGCTGTGGAACATCAACGACCCGGCGAAGCCCCAGTACGACATCGTGACTCCGGCGGAAGTGGTGCGGATCGCATACAGCCCCGATCAGAAGAAACTTGTCGTGGCCGGCAGCGATCATCTGATCCGCGGCTACGACCCGACGCCGCCCGCTCCGG
>JAYTIB010000279.1:0-2017 GCA_043732205.1 Schlesneria sp.
CGCGGGCCGGCGCCCCAACTGATGTACTGTTTGACGAAGTCGGGTGACTCGGGAGTCTTGCGGGTCAGCCGCGAAAACTGCATCGCGTAGCGGATGATCGAATCGGCGACGGGGACGCGGCGAACCAACCCCTGCAGGGCGATCCACTCTTCGTAGCTCAGCACTTTCTCGACGATCGTGTCGTTGGTGATGGTCGTCTGCCGCACGATCTCGAACTCTTCGTCTTCGCTCGGGTAATCGACGAGGATCTCGAACATGAACCGGTCGAGCTGCGCTTCGGGCAGCGGATAGGTTCCCTCCTGCTCGATCGGGTTCTGCGTTGCCAGGACGAAGAACGGGTTCGGCAGGATGTGTCGCTGGCCGCCCGCCGTCACCTGGTGTTCCTGCATCGCTTCGAGCAGCGCGGCCTGCGTCTTCGGAGGCGTGCGGTTGATCTCGTCGGCCAGCAGAACATTCGTGAAGACCGGGCCCGGCAGAAACTTGAACGCGCGGACTCCGCTCGCCTTGTCCTCTTGAATGACTTCCGTCCCGGTGATGTCGGCGGGCATCAGGTCGGGCGTGAACTGAATCCGGTTGAACGAGAGGTTCAAGGTGTCGGCGAGTGTTCGGACCATCAACGTCTTCGCCAGCCCCGGCACACCGACCAGCAGCGCGTGTCCACCGGCGAGCATTGAGATGAGCAGTTCTTCGACGACGGCGCGCTGCCCGACGATGATGCGACCCAACTGACCGACGATTCGCCGGTAGGCGGCACCAAGCTGCTCGACGGCGGCCAAATCACTTTCGGTCGGCTTGGTCTCTGAGGTTGCAATGTCTGTCACGCGAAGGACTCCGAAGTTTGAGGCTGATGTTGGTCCGCATCATCACGGAGGTTGCGGGCGATTGCAAACGCGGCCCGGTCGCTGCGCGCCGCTGGACGACAACAAACCGGACGAATGGAGAAATGAGAAATCGGCTGTCAGCGATCAGCTTGTCGGCTGTCAGCTTTGAAGCTGATGGCTGACAGCCGACAAACTGTCAGCCGATTGATTTTTTCCGGGATGCGGCCGGCGTTTGTCCGGTGCCGACGGCTGACAAACTCACATTGATTCGCCGGGCAACGATCAATACGTCCGCTGGACCGCGAAGTCGGCGATATCGGCGAGGATGCACTTGGCCGTGGAGTTGGGTAGGCCGTCGAGTTGGCGGCGGGCTTCCTGGGCGAGGCTCTGCGCACGGCGGCTGGTGTACTCGAACGCATCGCTCCGCTCGAAGTACGCGGTCAACTGCCGGCGCGTCGTTTCATCCGGTTGGGCCAGCAGTCGGCGGACCTCGGCTCCGTCAGCGTCTGAAGCCGTCGCGAGCAGCCGGATCAGCGGCAACGTGAGCTTCTGTTTGTCGAGGTCACTGCCGAGCGTCTTGCCGGTCTTCTTCTCGTTCCCCAGCAGGTCGAGCACGTCGTCGGCGATCTGAAAGGCCAGGCCGAGCGACCGGCCGTACTGTTCCATCGCGACGATCACCGCCTCGTCGGCGTCGGAGTACTTCGCCCCGAGATGACCGCACAGCGCGGTCAGTTCGGCCGTCTTGCCATCGATGATCTTGAAGTACGCCGCTTCCGTCAGGTCGAGGTTGCCGCGCTCCTTGATCTGCGACAGCTCCCCTTCGCAGACGATGTTGGTCGAGCGACCGATGCGGCGGCAGGCGTACGTGGTTTCCAGACTGCTCGCCAGATGGAACGAATGCGTGAACAGATAATCGCCGAACAGCACGCTGGTCTCGTTGTTCCACCGGGCGTTGACCGTGGCGACATGCCGACGAGTCTCCGCCTCGTCCAAGACATCGTCATGCACAAGCGTCGCCAGATGGATCATCTCGACGACCGCCGCGAGGATCTTGTGATCGTGCTTGATCCCGCCGCAGGCTCGGGCGACCAGCAGCAGCAACATCGGCCGCAGTCGCTTGCCGCGGAACCGGGTCGAGTGTTCCAGGATGTCGCAGACGTAGGGATTCTCGCTGTGAAGTTCGTCGGCCAGAATCT
>JAYTIB010000280.1:0-2008 GCA_043732205.1 Schlesneria sp.
CATCGCCCGGAATCCGTCGATAGAAACCCGCAACCAATCGTCGCAACCCGGCTTCGCCGACGGCGTCAAACACCGACACGGACGGCGGCTCGGAGGATGGTTCGCGCATGGGGTGTCCGGCGGATCGCATAGGATCGGCGCATCAATGACTGTCGTAGCATGGACGCCTCGTCCGTGCGGCCCCATTTCACAGATGGTCACGTTTTGCCGCACGGACGAGGCGTCCATGCTACGGTTGGTTCTCGCCAAATCACGACGGCCATTCATGCGCCGCCGCTTACTTCGAAGGGGCCGTGTTTGGAGCGGTCGGACTGGTCGCATCTGGCACATCGGTCGGCACCGACGCGGTGATCGGCTGGCGCGGACGGTCCGCACACAGACGCCCCTCGTTCAGGAACCGGATCGCCAGATCAATCGCCTGGCTGTTTCCCAGCATGAGGGTGTGGGTCGTCGCCACCGTCGAAAAATCGGCGGCACCGACCAGCCGGGTGCTGTCGACTGTGACGGTGCCGTCATCGTCACCGGGAATGAGCGGGTTCCAGCCGGCCGCGTTTCCCCGCGCTCCGGCGATCACTGCGAATTCACACGGGGGTGCGGGGAGCGACGGAATGAGTCCTTCGCGATCCGTCACCAACTGTCTTCCACCGGGCCCCGATGCGACCCGCAGCAGGAAGTTGCGGTACAAGAGATCGGCGAGTTCCGCCCCCCTGTTCGGGGTTCCCATGAACACGACCCGCTTGATCCGCGGATCCTGATGTTCGGCGAAGTAGGCCCGGGTGACCAAGCCTCCCATGCTGTGGGCGACGATGTAAATCTCTTCGATTCCCTCCAGCGACTGAATCGACTTGTCCAGGTATTCCGCCGCTTCGGGAATGCTGACCTGGGTGCTGGGATAGTTGAACTGAAACGTCTCGTATCCCGCCTCGCGCGCCGCGGCCGCAACGGTCGACATGCATTTGGACGACCGCAGGATGCCATGCAACAGCACCACGCCACGCCCCTTCATCAGGGGCAGCTTGTCCCGCGCGCGAATCTCGGCGAGCGCGGTCTGGCAGTTCTCCAGCGTTCCCCAAGCATGGTGGTGGTCGTGGACGTCCAGCAACCGGTGGTGTTTCGTGAAGACATTCTGCTGGATGCGCCAGCCATGAAAGAACTGCACGTCCCCCCAGAACTGTCGTCCGCCCAGTGTTTTCATCGCCAGCTCATCCTCCAGGGACTTCCGCAACGAATTCGGAATCACAAACGCCGGCGGTTCCCCGGCGGTTCCCCGGCGGTTACCGCCTCGGCGGTCATGAGGGCCAAGAGGCACCAGCACACAGTACGCAACATCGCAAGCTCCAGCCATGTGGGAGGGAATTCGCCTGAATTCTGGCGGAACGATGCCGGGGCGGGAAGTCCAAAGCGGGAGGCATTCTGGCGGAACGGGCAGCCCTTGCATGTTTCAAACAGTTGATGAAAGGAGTGGCGGTGTTGGGAGTGTTGCTTCGAGCGGGGGGGCGGCGGCTCGCACGAAACAACGCTCCCAACGGTCAGTCGGAAATCGTGCAGCCCTTGGCGCTCAAGGCCGTCGGCAGGAAAAGTCATGGGACAAGACCTGTCAGACAAATGTCACCACGTCCTCATCCGGGGTCGTGGTGTAACGGCAGCACAGCGAGCCCTTACTTCGCCCGGCGGGGGTTCGAATCCCGCCGGCCCACGTGCGAACAAAACGGGATCAGGGTGTTAGCCCGGATGATTCATGACGAACCACGAAATACTCGAAAGGGACGAAAATGAAGAGAGTTGCTGTCAGGGCATCGCAAGACATCGCGCGTCGATCCCTTGCAGTCACTTGGGATCAGAACTCTCGTCTCTTCTTCACTTTCGTGACTTTCGTGTTTTTCGTGGTGAATAATCCGGGCAAAGAATCGACGCAGCATTGACTGCCGTAGCATGGACGCCTCGTCCGTGCGGCCCAATTTCACAGTTGGTCCCGTCTTGTCACACGGACGGCGTGACAGTTCCCCAC
>JAYTIB010000281.1:0-2007 GCA_043732205.1 Schlesneria sp.
GGCCGACCGCGTCAGGTGCGGGATCACTCCCGGCAAGGAGTCTCGCCGTGTGGCATCGACGAACCGGGCGGCCTTCGCCACCGACGAGTGGAACGTGATGAGCTTCCGCAGGTCGTATTTCTGCATCGCCTTGGCCAAGCCGATCTGAGCGGCCAGCGTCCGGGCGTCGGTTGTGAAGCCCTCGGCCTCTTCTGTTGTGCGCGGGTCTCCTGACCCCGCACACGCGACCGACCGCAGGTCTCCTCTTTGCATTTGGTCTTCTTGTCCCGCTAGAAGAGGAAGAGGAGACCTGCGGTCGGGCGTTTCGGCGGGGTCGGGAGACCCGCGCCGAACGGGGGGCATGCGGACCAACGTCGCTCGCTCGGCCCACGCTTTGGCTTCGCGGTCGGTGACGCCGATCACCACGACCTGATCATCGGTCAGCAACGGCTCCGGTTTCGCGCTGATCGCTTCGTGGAAGGTGAGGACGTGGAACTCGGGGCCGAAGACGTGGGCGTCGTCCATCGAGACGAGTTCAAATTCCAGTTCCGCCGCGCGCCGCTTGACGTGCTCCTGGAAGTAGCGCGGCGTGGCGGTCATGAACAGCCGCTTGGACGCCTTGATCTTCTGGCCATCCAGGACGGTCGCGAACCAACGAAAAAACCTTCGGCGTGTCCGGCCAGACGGTGGGCAGGAAAACGTCGCCGTAGGATGGGCACTCTTGCCTGTCCGATTTTCCGTCTTCAAGCCGGACGGGCAAGAGTGCCCATCCTACATCGCGGAATCAATCGCCGTGGCTTGATGAGGTCGTGCCGTCCACCGAGACAGCCGTGTGGCGGTTCCTCCAATCTGAACCGGCCACTGAACTTCTTCCGTCAGGAAATGACCACGCAGAACCAGCCCCACCGGTTTCTCTTGACCATGAAGCGTCCGGCGAGCCGTGGCTCCGATGTCGTCCGTCGTGGCCATGAGCAGTCGATAGGCGAACTGCGGGCGATTCGATTCGGACAGGAACGAGTCGATTTCTCGTTTGGGGACCGCTCGGTCGGGATGATCGGCCTTGGCCTGAATCGCCCACAATTCTCCCGTCCGTGTGCGAGCAACGAGGTCGATTCCCGCATCCGCTCCCCACCGATCCGGCCAATCCTTCCACAACCAGACCTTCTCGAACTGGCCTCGATACCGCGGAGCATTCTGCAAGAACCACTGGCACAGCCACTCGAAGTCGCCACCGAAGGTCGTTCCCTCGGCATCGCGGCGAATCTTCGCTTCGATGAACTCGAAGGTGCCTTCGACCGCGGCAGGATCGGGGGTCGGCATTTTTGAACTCGTGGAAATTCGCAGAAGTGATTCGTCAGAGACAACTCACGACGTGAGCGGTGACATCAAGGTATCCGCCGCACGTTCCGACTTCGAGCGTTGAGCAAGCAGCGACGAGTTCCGCAGACGCAATGGCTGGATGGCCCAGACGCCGGGTGCCACGGGTGGTGCCTTTGGGGCTGCCTGTGCCGTTGGACGATCCATCTCGCGTGACCCCTGACGTGAACTCAACACAAGTCCCACGGCAGGCCATGACGAGAGGGCAGGTCGGCGTCTTCGGACTCGTCGATGAAGACCGGAATCACGATCGTGCCGATCTGCTTGCCGGCGGCTTTGCGGATCACTCGGCCGACCGCCTGGATGATGTCCACCATCGACCGCTTGGGGTCGATAAAGGCCACGCCGTCGAGCACCGGAACATCGCCCCCTTCGCCCAGGCAGGCGCAGTTGGAGAGGATGCCGCGCGTGTCCTCCAGCAGGTGGGTGAGCGGCACGGCGCTAGCCGCCGGTTTTTCGCCTGGGAACATCGACTCCGCGACACCGGTGGCTAGCGCCATTCCGCTCAAAGTAGGTGCCGGCGGGCGTGTGACCGGAGATGTGTTTCGCCCAAAGTTTTCCCGAAGGCCGGGCCGACCGCGTCAGGTGCGGGATCACTCCCGGCAAGGAATCTCGCCGTGTGGCATCGACGAACCGGGCGGCCTTCGCCAC
>JAYTIB010000282.1:0-5442 GCA_043732205.1 Schlesneria sp.
TCCGCATCCCGCGCCGGATCGACCGCAACCTCAACCTTTTTTCTCGCCGCCATGCCAGAATGACTCCCTTCCAAGAAGTCTTTCTCTCTGGCGCAAACGGCGTGCCGAACTCAAGTGTTTTTTAAGGTAAGTGCCATTGGGCGTCAGCCGCCGGTGCATTGTTTGCAAACTCAACTCCATCACACCGGCGGCTAGCGCCATGCCGCTCACGGGTGTTGTTCAACAGGAATGGCGGAGAGCCCATTTCTCTTGCGTCCCAGAGTGCCCGACGAGACTCAATGATCTTTCTGCCTCTCTCTTTCTGTCTCCTTCTTCCTGAACAGGCAAAGCGGGGAGACAGAAAGAGAGAGGCAGAAAGATGAGCACCGGCGATTGTCGGACTGCGACATTGTTCGCGGGGAGCCTGTAGAATTCCCCCACTTCCGTTTGGCGGCGGGTGACACAGGAGAGATGCCGACCTCCCGACCTTCCGTGTGATGCCCTTGTCTTTGAGAGAACGTCCGCGATGAATCCGATCACGTTTGCCCTGCGTCGGCCGTGGACCGTGATGGTCGCGATTGTCGCCGTCATGCTGACGTGCGCCGTCGCGCTGCGGCCCAAGATCGTCGACCAGACACTGCACTCGATCGGCGTCGACTTGCCGTTGCAGACGATGAAGGTCGACATCTTTCCGGCCCTGAATCTGCCGGTGATCTACGTCTGCCAGCCATACGGCGGCATGGACCCCGCGCAGATGGAGGGGTTGCTGACCAACTACTACGAATATCACTTCCTCTACATCAGCAACATCCACCACGTCGAGAGCCGCAACATCCAGGGGATGTCCCTGATGAAGCTCTATTTCCACGGCGGCACCGACATGGCCCAGGCGATGGCCGAGACGATCAACTACGTCAACCGGTCGCGGGCCTTCATGCCCCCCGGCACGGTGTCGCCGTTTGTGATGCGGTTCGATACCGGCAGCGTTCCCGTCGGGTATCTCGTGCTGTCCAGCGCGACGAAGACGATCGGTGAGATCCAGGATCAGGCGCTGTTCAAGGTGCGGCCGATGTTCACGGCGCTGCCGGGGGTTTCGGCACCGCCGCCGTTTGGTGGCAGTGCGCGGACGATCGTGATCCGCGCCGATCCCGAGCGGCTGCGCTCGTACAGCATCTCACCGGATGAAGTGGTGACGGCCCTGACGTCGGGGAACGCGGTCAGTCCGTCGGGCAATCTGCATGTCGGCACGATGTATCCGGCGGTGCCGACGAACGCGCTGGTGAAGGACATTCAAGATCTCGGCACGATCCCGATCCGCACCGGCAAGGGGCCGCCGGTCTACATTCGCGACATCGGCGTCATCGAGGACTCGACCGACCTGCCGACCGGTTACGCGCTCGTCAACGGACGACGGGCAGTTTACATCCTGGCGACGAAGCGGGCCGAAGCGTCGACGATCAGCGTCATCGACGAGATCAAGCGGGCGCTGCCGACGATGCAGGCGGAGCTCCCCCCCGACATCAAGGTCGCGTTTGAATTCGACCAGTCGCCGTACGTGACGCGCGCGATCAACAGCCTGTTTGCGGAAGGGGCGTTGGGGGCGCTGCTCACGGGACTGATGGTGCTCGTCTTCCTGCGCGACTGGCGCAGCGCGCTGGTCGTCATCCTGAACATTCCGCTGGCGATCATGTCCGCCATCCTCGGTCTGTGGATGTGCGGACACACCATCAACCTGATGACGCTCGGCGGACTGGCGCTCGCCGTCGGAATCCTGGTCGATGAGGCGACAGTCGAAATCGAAAACATTCACACGCAGTTCGCGAAGACCAACTCGATCTCGTTGGCGGTTCGATTGGGCAACGCGCAGACGGCCGTCCCGCGACTGCTGGCGATGCTCTGCGTGCTGGCGGTCTTCGTGCCGTCGTTCTTCATGCAGGGGGCCGCGCGGTCGCTGTTCATCCCGCTGTCGCTGGCGGTCGGCTTCTCGATGATCGCGTCGTACATCCTGTCGAGCACGTTTGTACCCGTGTTGTCGGTGTGGCTGTTGCGACACCGGGGTCACGTGGAATCCAGCGCTGCGGGTGCCGAGCAAACTCGATCGCTGTTCGGCGCGGTCATCACCGCGTATGGAACCCTGACGGCGCGGCTGGTGGCGTTGCGGTGGCTGGTGGTGCCGATTTATCTGGCGCTGTCACTGGCGTTCATTCTCGGAGTCGGATCGAGACTCGGTCTGGAGATCTTTCCGAGTGCCGGAGTGAACGAGTTTCGCCTGCGGTTCCGTGCCCCCGACGGCACGCACTTCGACACCACCGAGCAATACGCGCTCGGTGTGCTCGATGCCGTCAGCAATCACGTCGGCCCCGAGAAGGTGCAGATCACGCTCGGCTATGTCGGCACGATCCCCTCCAGCTTCCCGATCAACGGCGTGTATCAATGGTCACGCGGACCGGAAGAGGGACTGTTGCGAATCGCGCTGCGGCACGGCAGCGGCGTGAACACCGAGCGGGCCAAGGACGAACTGCGGCTGATCCTGGCGCAGCGGTTCCCGGAGTTGCGGTTCTCGTTCGAGCCGGCGGACATCGTCAGTGACGTGATGAGCTTCGGCTCGCCGACGCCGATCGAGATCGCCGCGCGCGGGGCCAATCTCGAAGAGAGCCGCGCGTACATTCTCGAAGTCCAACAACAACTCGCCGCGATCCCCGCGCTGCGCGACGTCCAGATCGCGCAGTCGCTCGACTACCCCACCGTCAACGTCCAGGTCAACCGCGAGAAGGCGTCGTTCTCGGGGACGACCACATCGCAGATCGCGCGGTCGGTCGTCGCGGCCACGTCATCAACACGCTTCGTCGTTCAAAACTATTGGCCCGACCCCAAGTCGGGCATCGGCTATCAGGTCCAGGTGGAAATCCCGCAGCCGACGATGACTCAACCCGAGGATCTCGCGTCGCTGCCGATCAACTATCGCGATGGTCAGGCACTGTTGCTGCGCGACGTGGCGGGGATCTCGGCCGGCAAGATGCCCGGCCAGTTCGACCGGTACAACATGAAGCGCGAGATCTCATTGACCGCGAACATCAGCGGCAAGGATCTCGGCTCCGTCGCCAACGAGATCCGCCGGACGCTGGCCAAGCTGGAGGCCGACGGGAAGAAGCCGAAGAGTGTCACGATGGAAATCCGCGGCCAGATCCCGCCGCTGCGTCAGATCCTGAGTGGCCTCGGCGTCGGCTTGCTACTGGCGATCATGGTGATCTTCCTGCTGCTGACGGCGAACTTTCAATCGCTGCGTCTGGCGTTGATCACGATCTCGACCGCGCCGGCCGTGTTGGCCGGAGTCGTCGCCGCACTGTGGCTGACGCAATCGACGCTCAACATTCAATCCTTCATCGGAGCAATCATGGCCATCGGTGTGGCGATGGCCAACGCGATCCTGCTCGTCACGTTCGCGGAGAAATCCCGGCGCACGCTGGGGGATTCCTGCACGGCCGCGGTCCAAGGGGCCGAGCGACGATTGCGCGCCATCCTGATGACGAGCCTGGCGATGGGAGTCGGCATGGTGCCGATGGCACTGGGTCTGGGCGAAGAGGGAGCGCAAACGGCACCGCTGGGTCGGGCCGTGATTGGCGGCCTGTTCGCCGCGACGCTCGCCACGCTGCTGGTCCTGCCGGCAGTCTTCGCGCTGTTGCAGCGACGCGCCCCGATCGTCTCGGCATCGCTCGACCCGCTCGATCCACACAGCGCACAGTTCCGCGAAGAAGCCGCCACCCTGATGGCATCGGAGTAACAAGTGCAAGCACGCTCTTTTCAACAGGCTGTCAAGTGGCCCCACGACGGTCGTTCTGTAGCCACGCTCGCCAAGAGCGTGGGAATTCAACAGAACACCCACGCTCTCGGCGAGCGTGGCTACCCGGCAATCAATGCGGGTTCACCTGGACGCGCTGTTCGGTTCACCGCAATCCCCGCGCTGCTCGCGGTGGTCATGCTGGCCGGTTGCGGTCGGCCCGTCGCGCACGATGCGGCCTCCGGTGGCGGAATGCCCGCCGTGCGCGCGACCGTCATCCAGCCCCAACGAAAAGTCTTCGTGCGGACGGTGGACCTTCCCGGCCGGGTCGAGGCGTTCGAGTTCGCGCCGCTGTGTGCCAAGGTGACGGGATTCGTGCTGAAGGTGCCCGTCGACATCGGTGATCCGATCCACGGGCCGAAAGGAGACCAACCCGGTTCGATTCTGTGCGAATTGCTGGTCCCGGAGTTGAACGAAGAGTTGTCCGAGAAGACCGCCGCCATTGCCCAGACGAAGGCCGAGATCCTGCAGGCGGACGCGGGAGTGAAAGTCGCCGAAGCGTTTGTCCTTTCGGCGGACGCTCACATCGGTGAAGCCGAGGCGCTGGTCGCGAAGGAAGAGTCGCGACACGCCCGGTGGAAGTCCGAGTATCAGCGCGTGGCACAACTCGCCGAGAACGGTGCGGTCACCCGGAAGGTCGCCGACGAAACGAAGTCGGAACTGGAAGCGGCGGACGCCGGCCGGAGGGAAGTCACCGCGAAGATCGCCGCGGTGAAGGCCATGCGTCTGGAAGCCGCGGCGCGACTGGAAAAGGCGCGGGCCGATGCCGTCGCCATCCGCGCGCGGCTGGACGTGGCCCATGCGGAAAAACGCCGCGTGGAAACGATGCTCGATTATTCGATCCTGCGTGCCCCGTTCGACGGTGTCGTCGTCGAACGCAATGTCCACCGCGGTCACCTCGTGCAGGCCGGCGGCGGAACCGGTCAGAAGCCGCTGCTCTCCGTCATGCGGGTCGATCCGGTGCGGGTCTTCATCGACATCCCCGAGAACGACGCGGTGCATGTCGCCAAGGGAAGCAAGGTGGAGCTGCGCGTGCCGTCGATGCACGGCAAACCGCACGTCGGCACGATCACCCGCACCAGTTGGTCGCTCAACACCACCTCGCGCACCCTGACTGCCGAGATCGATGTCCCCAACCCCGACGGCCTCTGGCGACCCGGTCTGTATGTGCAGGCGAAAGTCACCGTGGCCGAATTGAAGGACGTCTTCACGCTGCCCAAGCTGGCGATCATCACACACGACAAACAGACGTACTGCCAAACGGTCGGGGCCGATGGCAAAGTCGCCCGCCGCGCCGTGTCGCTCGGCCTGCACGCCGGCCCGGAAGTGGAGATCCGCGAAGGACTGACCGGTGACGAGCAGGTCATCACCGTCAACGCGAACACCTTTCGCGAAGGCCAAACCGTCGAGATCGCCGCGCCGGCGAAGTGACGCGGCGGAGCCGCAATCCAAGGTAACCCGCAGCGTCAGCGGCCAAGCGTCCGTCATAAAGTTGCGCTGTTTTGGATTTCCGCCCCAACGGGGCAGCCCTAAGTTAGCCCAGGGCAAGCGACCATCGGGAGCGCCGCCCTGGGTAGCCGACCGTCACAGATTCTGAAGCCCTGAAGGGGCGGCCCGATGTCCAT
>JAYTIB010000283.1:0-5439 GCA_043732205.1 Schlesneria sp.
CTGACGGGGGTCGGCAACCGGATCACGTTGAAAGACGGCGACGGCAAGGTCTTGGCCGACTACGTCATCGGCAAGGAAGTGAAGGGACGCTCCGGCATGCGCTACATCCGTCGGCCCGATGAGAAAGCGACGTACATCGCCAAGCTCGACATCCCGGTCTCCACGAAGTTCGCCGACTGGATCGAATCCGATCTGCTCAAGATCGATGCCTCGCGGTTGAACATGATCGCCATCGACATCACCACCGTCGATGCCGACCGGGGGGCTGTGGTCGAGGGTGAGCTGAACAAGCTGTCGCGCAAGTCCTCCGGCGACCCTTGGAAAATGGATGGGATCGATGAGGCGACCGAGGAGTTGAACCAGCCCGAAATCACCAAGCTTGTTTCGGCTCTCGACGAACTGAAAATCGTCGGCGTCCGGAAGAAGCCCGCCCGCCTGATGCAACAGTTGCGAGACGACAAGAGCCTGCAACCGGATCCGGCGATGGCGCAGGATCTGATGTCGAAAGGGTTCTTCCTGGCCCAGTCAAAAAAGGGCGGTCACTATCTCCTGGTTCCGAAGGACGGAAACGTCATCGCGATCACCGACCAGGGCGTCGCTTACGACCTGAAGTTCGGCGACATCTTCAACGGAACCGAGACGCAGGTAGAAGTCGGTTTCGCCGCCAAGGAAGAGGGCAAGGAGGGCGAGACTAAAGACGGCGACAAGAAAGACGACGACCAGAAGGACGATGCGAAGAAGGACGAACCCAAGTCGCTGCAGAAGAGCCGCTACCTGTTTGTGACCGTCCATTTTGACGCTGACGGACTCGGTCCGAAGCCCGCCCCACCGGTGAAGCCGGAGCCCCCGTCAGACACGCCCGCCGAGGGGACTGAGGACGCTCCCGCCGATGCCACGGCACCGACGAACACGGCCGAAGATCCCCAGAAGGTCTACGAGGCTGCACTCGCGAAGTTCGAACAGGACGAGAAGCGCCACGCGGTCGATCTGAAGGCATACGGCGAGAAGATCAAGGCCGGCGAAAAGCTGGTCAAGGAACTGAACACCCGGTTTGCCGACTGGTACTACGTGGTGTCGGGCAACAGCTTCGAAAACCTCCGCCAGGGACGCAAGACGCTGGTCAAGGAGAAGTCCGCACAGGCGCCTCCGGGCAATCCCGGAAACTTTCCGGGGCTTCCACCCGGACTCAACTTCCCACCGGGACTCAACTGAGGCACACGGTCGCCCCGATCAAGTCGTTTAACCCTGAGCCAACGGCGAAGGCTGCGGGAATAGAAACGCCCGTCGTTGCAGGATTGGTCGGCACAGGAATCGGGGCGCTGGCATCCAACTCCTTCGCCGTTGGCTCAGGGTTAAACGACTTGAATGCTTCACGTTCCCCCGTGTCGGCACACCAATGCCGAGGGCGCGGAGAGCACAGAGAGCACCAATCTCTGGGTTCTCCGCGCCATTCGCATTTCCACGACTGCCATTCCTGGCGAACGCCGTTTCGGATAAACGAAGCGCCCCGATTTTTCCGGTTGGCAAAACTCAAACAGTTGTCAGTGATCGCGTGCCGATAGTACGACTGGCCCGCACCTGATCGCCCACGACTCTTCGAGGTACCCGCGATGGATCGCCGTGATTTTTGTGCAAGATTTCTGAGTTCCGGTCTGGCTCTGGGGAGCCTGGCATCGCTTGCGTCGGCAGAGACTGCCGGTGAAGACGGAATGAGTCCCCAAAAACTCAAGTGGCACAAGAGCCTGAAGCCGGCGCACAAGCTGGCGATGGAGACCGACAAGCCGCTGCTGATCGTGTTTGGCGCCAGTTGGTGCCACTTCTGCCACAAGCTCGAACGCGAAACACTGACCGACAAACGTCTGGTCGCCGCGATCGAACGCGACTTCGTGCCGGTTCACCTCGATTTCGACAAGGATGCCAGGGTCGCAAAGATCCTCGAAGTCGAACGTCTCCCCTGCACCGTCGTGCTCAGTCCCGAAGCGGACCTGCTGCTGAAGTCGGAAGGCTTCAAGGACTACAAGGGCTACCTCAAGGTGCTGCAGGCGTCACTCGAACAACGCGCTGCCATTCAGCAGGTCCAGAATCAGGTTCCCTGATCGAAGGGACTCCGCAGCCACGGCGGTCAATTTGGAAGAGTCTGAAACGCAGAGATCGCGGAGGGCGCAGAGAATAGCCCGGATTATTCACCACGAAATACACGAAACACACGAAAGGGAAGAAGGGACAAGAGTTCTGATCCCAAGTGACCGCATTGGCACGACGCGCGATGTCTTGAGATGCTCTAATCGCAACTCTCTTCACTTTCGTGTCTTTCGAGTATTTCGTGGTTCATCATGAATAATCCGGGATAGACCTCTCCGCGGTCTCTGTCTCCTCGGCGTTTCAATTCAGGTGTGGCGGGAACGGTGATCAACCCACCTTGGCGCTGTTGCCTACCGTGGCGCTTCCAGCAGCAGGTACAGCACGTTGTCGGTGAAGGCGGGATCACGGGTCAGTCCCAGATGGTCCGTGAACAGGAAGTTCACGCTGGACCAACTGACCGGGCTGACCAGTCGCGGCGACCACTTCGCGACGTTGGAATAGCGCTCGTCCATCAGGGCACTGGCGCGGGTCACCTTGCCATCGCCGGGCAGTTGTGATGCGAGTGACACGTGTCCGTCGGGGTAGACCCACAACTGCGCCGACGTTGGGTACGCATCTCCGGCGATCAGATGGAGTGATGACCCGTGCGGCGGTTGTGTCTGGACATCGAGCGCCGCGTGAAAGGCTCGCGCCCGGTCGAGACACTTTTTCAGATGGTCGAAGGCGATCCGCTGCTGCAGTGCCGGATCAGCGACATTCGGCAGCAACTGTCGAACGACATGCTGCTGACCGGGATTGAGCAGTCCCCAGCGATGGCGGTTCCAGGTGTTGGCATCCATGATGTCGACCGCTTGCCGGTCCGGATCAGTGATCACGGGGCGGTGACGCGAACGGGGCAGCAACTGGTACAACCCCGGCATCGTCCCCAGGATCGCCGCCTGATAGCGCGGCAGTGCCTGCGAGAACACGACCCCCTTCACGAGGTTTTCGAAGGCGTCGATCGATCCCGCATTGGGGGCCCCCACCAGCACGACCCGCTCAACGTTCGCGGCTCCGGCCCATGTGAGTTGAGGTGGGGTTCCGTCCGCCGGCAGATCCGCGTCGCCGTATAGCAGGTAATACCGGGCGATCAGGCCACCCATCGAATGGGCGACGATGTCGAACTTGACGGGCTGGGCGGCATCGCCGAATCGCTTGTGTCGCGCCGCTTCGACCTCAGCCTTCCGGCCGAGGATGAACTGGTGCAGCCGCTGCGCGTTCTCGACGTTGTCGCGCCGCCAGTCGTACGCGAACTGGAATGAATTGTGGCTCAGTCCGCCGTAGTTGATGTCCTCCGGTCCCGCTGCCGATTCACGGTATCCGCCCACACCCAGCGCCTGCAGGATGTCCCGATAGGCGCTCATTTCGAACGGCACACCGAAGACGCGAATTTCGAGGGCGTCGAGAACCCCCTGAACATGGACCTGGTCCGTCAGTTCCCGCAGCGACTTTCCCTCAACCATCGGCAGTCCCAGCAGCCGTGCTCCGTGGGGTGAACTCGGGTCGATCCCGTCGCCGCCAAACTCGCCCCAGACCACTCGCCGCGATACATCGTCGACCAGTCGCGAACCGAGCACTCCCGGAATGACGATGAGCGGATTGCGTTCGGATTCAGCGGACTGCGCCGTGCGGTCATAGATGTCGCCCAGTCTCGGGCGCGAAGACTCAGTCGACGGATCCGGTGCGATGTCGGAGGAGGGCAAGATACTGCCGGTGGGAGTGATCTCGGGGACTGCGGGCAGCACCGGCTGTGCCGGCGCGGGCGTTACAAAGGGGGACGACCGTTCGGGAGGCAACCTCATCGGCGCAGCAAGCGGATCAAACCCGAGGTTCGACCGGCAGCCCCCCGCGCCGACAATCAGCATCAATCCCAACAGCCCCGCCATCCGTGGCATGACTCACCCCAATGACCGCCACCTGTCGCCATGCCGCGGAACAGGTTTCCGATTCAACCCACCGCCAGCGGCATCAGTGCGGGAGGATAGGCGATTTCCAAATTGGCGGACAGGGAGAAGGCGCGAGGCCAGAGGCGCGTCCATTCTCTCTGCGCTCGCGGCGTCTCTGCGTTGTGCTCGAAGCGCTGGAAGTGATGGGCAACGCCGAGACGCGGAGAGCGCAGAGAGGAGTTTTCCCACGAAACAGTTCCTGACAGAACGAGATCCTCAGACACGACGAGTTTTCATCAGCCCAAGGCCACGCGGCCCGCACGCGGTGTCAAGACATGAGCTATGTTTCGATTCAAAGGGGAAACTGCGCGCCGGGACCGTCGGCAGTCGGACTTGTTCATGGGACTCAATCGTTCGCCTTCGTGGTTGGTCGCACTGGCACTGAATGTGGCCGTGGCGCTGGCCTATTTCGTGGCGGGGAAGCTGGGGTTGCTGCTGGCGATTCCGCCGGGATTTGCCACCGTGGTCTGGCCGCCGTCGGGGATTGCGCTGGCGGCGGTGCTGCTCGGCGGGTATCGCGTTTGTCCGGGTGTCGTGGCGGGTTCCTTTCTGGTGAATGTGGCCACGGCGTTCGATGCCTCGACATTGGCCTCCACGCTGCAATCGCTCGGGATCGCCGTGAGCATCGGTGCCGGCGCTGCCGGTCAGGCGGCGGTCGGTGCCGCGCTGGTCCGGCGGTTTGTGGGGTTTCCGAACCGGTTCACTCAGTTGTCGGTCCTCGCCAAATCGCTGCTGTTGGCGGGGCCTGTCTCGTGCCTGGTGGGCGCGACGGTGGGCGTGTCGATACTCGCCGCCAACGGGCTGGTTACCGTCGATTCTTTCTTCGGCAACTGGTTGACGTGGTGGTGCGGCGACTCGATTGGCGTGCTGATGGTGCTGCCCGTCCTGCAATCCATGTCGGGGCCGCAACGAACCGGTCTGACCTCGCGCACACTGATTGTCAGCATCCCGTTGGTGCTGGCCACCATCTTGACGGTCGGCCTGCATCTGCAATTCCGGCAGCAGGACGAACATCGCGTGCAGATGGAGTTTGTCCGTCGGGCCGTGGTGCTGGAGAACGCCCTGTCGCAGCGCATGCAGTCCGTCACGGAAGCCGCCCGGACCATGTCAGTGGAGGATGTCCGGAGTCTTGTGGAAGCGGACTTGGACGGACGCACTCGCGACGGATGCCTCGTCCGCATTGTGGATACGACGGACCCGGACCGGCCGCTGCCACTGTTTCCGCCGCCGACCGCGGGCGTTCCCGAGATCGCCCGGAACACGGAACCGTCCGACACGCGGCATGTCGCCGTCTTGGAAATGGCGGGCCAGAAATGGACTTTCGAAGCCACGATGGCACCGAGTTTCCTCGCCGAACACCTGTCGTTGCAGG
>JAYTIB010000284.1:0-1999 GCA_043732205.1 Schlesneria sp.
CCGAGATGAACGGACAGCGCGCCGTAGAAGACGGCGCTGGAAGGTGTCGGGCCTTCCATCGCCCGCGGCAGCCAACCCGAGAACGGCACCATCGCCGACTTTCCCATCGCGGCCACCAGGAGCAGCAGGCCGACCGCCAGACACTGCGGCTCGGTCAACAGCGCTGTTCCCTCGGGCCAGTGCCCAACGCGAACCAGTTGGTCGAAGTCGCCTTCACCCGTCAGATGGTGCAGCACGACGGAGGCCAGCAACAGCGCGGCATCCGACAGACGATACACGCACCACACTCTCAGCCCGTTCTGCACCGGGGACAGTCGCTCGTGATAGAACGCCACCAGCAGGGCCGACGACAGGCCGACCAGTTCCCACCCGGCGAACAGCGTTTCAATCGTCCCCGCCAATGACGTGGTCACCATCCCCAACACGAACAGCGAGTAGAAGACGAAGAACCGGTTGAAGCCCGGCTCGCGGTGCATGTAGCGACTGCAGAAGGCCCCAATCGTTCCGCAGAGGGCGAAGGTCAAGATGACGAAGGGGACTGACAGCCGATCAAACTCGAATTTGATATCGAAATGAAAGTGCGGGATATCGACCCATCTCTCGAATGGGATCGGCACATGCCGCGTTCCCAATCCGAGCATCAGCGCGAGGATGGCGATCGACGCCAGCAAGCCGGTGATGATGGCCGCTTGGACACAGGCCACGATCGTCCGTTCGCTGAGCGGACGATCTCGTAGTAGAGACGACAGTCCCAACGTCGCGAAGAGCGCAGCAGGTGCGCCGACAACCGTCAGTCCCAGTATTCGAAATGTCAGTTCCTGGTCGAACATGGTTTTCCATTTGGAGCGCGGCGGCTCGACGCCGCTTTGGCATTTTCTGTCAATCCGACCCCGTTGCGTTGGCCCCGACGAAAAATTGAAAATGTGAAAGCGGCGTCGAGCCGCCGCACTCCAAAACTCAATTCAACTCACGATCTGCGCAAACTCCAAGTGCTCTCGCTGACCGCGATACCAGTCGAGGGACGATGTGGCGCGGGGCAACTCGGTGGTGTCGGGGTGGTACGGGTGAAACTCGCCCTGGCGATAGACCAGAATTTCGTTCGAGTTTGGATTCAGCAGGGCCAACTGGCTCCAACCGTTTCGCAAAATCTTTCCGACGAGCGGATCGCGGTCCATGATTTGGCGAATGCCTTCCGGTGTCGTCTCAATGACGAACAGGAGTCGCAACGGTTCGTGAATCTCGACTCCCTGCCAGGGCAAGCCGGGACGCAGATCGCTGGCGGCTCCATCCATCACACCCAGCAGCGAGACCGGATTGTGAGGCAACTTCGTCCCGCAGCCCCAGCCGGGCGAGTCGATGTACGAGAAAAAGTATTGCAGATTGATCCCCTCGCAGACCGGCACGACCGGCGCGAGGATGCGGCCGAGGATCGACAGTCGCTGGTCGTCCTGAGCCGGATCGTATGACTGCATGAAGCAGCGGCGGTCGAGATACAACCCGCGCGTTCTCTCCCGGCGACCGACGAAGCAAATGGCGTTCGTCGCGTTCCCGAACTCGGGCCGTGTCTGAGCGAGATCCTCCGAACGGCCTTCGACATGCTTGTGAGCGTCAGCGAATGAGAAATTGAGCGGAGCCGATTGGAAACGTCGGCAGCGTTCGTGTGCGTTGCGTTGGCAGGCGATGTCGAGCGAGTCGCGCGCCCCTTCAAAGTCGGAGTGATGCGACTTGGGTAGTAGATCCAGATCGGAGAATGTCAGCGTGTCGGCGCAGGTGTTGTGCAGCCCGCCAAGGAAGACGGTCTCGGCGGGGACGTTCAAGCCGCGACTCGCCAGAATCGAGCGGACGCGCGGATCGTTGAGTATCGCGGCCAGAGCGCGAGCATTCGGCCCACCCGCTCCCCCCGAACAGGCTCCGCAGTGGTAGGACGATTCGTGCGGATTGTTCAGACAGAACGAACCGTGTCCGAAGAAGATGAACAGCCGCGCGAAGCCGGAGGTCA
>JAYTIB010000285.1:0-5425 GCA_043732205.1 Schlesneria sp.
CCTGCGGAAAGACGGCACGCGGGTGCCAGTGCTCATCGCGGGTGTTCGCTTCGAGGACAGCGACCGGGAGGGGATGTCGTTCATCATCGACCTGACCGACCGCAAGCGGGTCGAGGAAGACCTGCGCGCGAGCGAGGCGCGGTTCCGCGCCGCCGTCGGGGCGGTCAGCAGCCTCGTCTGGACCAACAACTCCGAAGGCAGGATGGCTGGCGAGCAACCGGGCTGGGAGAACTTCACCGGGCAGAAGTATGATGACTACCAGGGCTACGGCTGGTCCCAGGCGGTGCATCCGGAGGACGTACAATCAACGATCGACGGCTGGAATCGCGCGGTCGCCGAGAAGAGACCCTTCGAGTTTGAACATCGCGTCCGTCGGCGAGACGGGGAATGGCGGTTGTGTTCGATTCGGGCCGTGCCGGTGCTGGACGACAGCGGGGCGATCCGCGAATGGGTGGGCGTCCACACCGACATCACCGAGCAACGGGCATCAATTGAAGCCTTGCGCCGGCTGAGCTCCGAGTTGTCTGAGGGCGACCGCCGCAAGGACGAGTTTCTGGCGACGTTGGCCCACGAACTCCGCAACCCGCTGGCCCCGATCCGCAACGGGTTGGAAATCCTGCGGCTGACAAAAGTCGATGGTGAGAACGCCGAGCGGGTCCGCGCCATGATGGGGCGGCAGGTGGAGCAGATGGTCCACCTCGTGGACGACTTGCTCGACGTGAGCCGCGTCAGTCGGGGCAAGATCGAACTCCGCAAAGAGCGGATCGAACTGGCAGCGGTGTTGAACAACGCCGTGGAAACCAGCCGCCCCCTCATTGAGGCCAGCGGCCACAAACTCACGGTCAGCCTGCCGCCCATGCCGGTCATCGTCGAGGGAGACCTGACCCGGCTCGTTCAGGTGTTCGCCAACCTGCTCAACAATTCCGCCAAGTACAGCGAACCGGGCGGCCATATCGAGTTGATCGCCGAACGCCAGGGGAGCGATGCCGTCGTGAGTGTCAAGGATACGGGCGTCGGCATCCCGCCGGACATGCTCCCCAAAGTGTTCGACTTGTTCACGCAGGTGGATCGGTCGCTGGATAAGTCACAGGGGGGCTTGGGCATCGGGTTGACGCTGGTCAAGCGGCTGGTCGAGATGCACGACGGCAGCGTCGAGGCCCGCAGCGAAGGCGAAGGCCAGGGCAGCGAGTTCGTCGTGCGCCTGCCCGTTGTGTTTTCCGCGATTGGGGAAGTTAATCCGGCGACCCGAGACGGCGAACCAGCCAGCCCGTCCGGTCGATGCCGCATTCTGGTTGCGGACGACAACATGGACTCGGCCACCACCTTGGCGATGGTCCTGAAGTTCATGGGCAACGATGTTCACACGGTTCACGACGGATTGCAGGCAGTGGAAGTGGGGGAAACATTTCAGCCCGATGTGGTCCTGCTGGACATCGGGATGCCGAAGTTGAACGGCTACGAAGCCGCCCGCCGCATTCGAGAACGGCCGTGGGGCAAGCAGGCCGTCCTCATCGCCCTGACCGGCTGGGGCCAAGATGAGGACCGGCGGCGCTCAGAGGAAGCGGGCTTCAATCACCACATTGTCAAACCCGTGGACCCCGCGACCCTCGAAAAGCTGCTGGCGGCGTTGAAGACCGAAAAGGTGTGACAGTCCACCAAGCTGGCCGGGGCAGTGGCGTCCTCGCGATGCCCCGGCGACTTTTCTTTCCTCCACAGAGAGAAAGCCGGATGCTCAAAGCCGCGTCCGGCCCACCCAGCCGCGCGGGTTTCACGAGCACATTCATGACGACAACGATGAGGAGCAGGGAGAGATTTGGTTCGTCGGCGAGCCAGCCCGGATTATTCATGGTCCCGAGGATTCGGTCACAGTCTGTCAGTCGCGCCGCGACCGTGAGAGTGTGGCTGAAAACTCACGCGCTTGCGCATCGTGCTTGTCGGCCGATTCACGCCGCTGGCGCACGAGCCGCCGCGGCTTCGACAAACTTGGATGAACCCCCTTTCGGATTCCACCCAGAAGCGTGACGCACACCCGCTCGGAAGAATCTGGTTCCGACTCCCTCGAATCTGGGGCTCTGTTCCAGCGATAATGGGAAATGTGATTGCCGTCCCAACTAGGAAGCTTGATGTCGGGAAGTTGTGGTGAATGAGTCAAGTTTGACGTGACCGACAGAAGTCACTTGGACAGCGTTTCGTAGCACGGACGCCTCGTCCGTGCGCGAAGGTCATGGGCGATTTCAAGCGCACGGACGAGGCGTCCGTGCTACGGGGACTTTTGTCGGTCACGTCAAGTTTTGGACTCGAGTTGAACTGGAAGGAGTGGCTCGAGGAGTTGCTGCTCGAAAAGAAATTATGAAGCGGCTGACAGCCGACAGCCGACAGCCGACAGCCGTCAGCCGAATTCCGTTTCCCGTTTGACACATTTCGTCGGTCTGAGGCAGAGCCTCGTTAGAACTTGATGATCCCGTGAAAGGACATTGCCATGCCGAAACTGCTGGTGCTTTACTATTCGATGTACGGACATGTGGAGACGATGGCTCAGGCCGTCGCCGAGGGGGCTCGGGCCGTGGATGGCCTCGAAGTGACGATCAAACGGGTGCCCGAACTGCTGAGCGATGACAAGCTCAAGCAGGTGGGCGGCAAGCTCAATCAGGTCGCGCCGGTTGCCGACCCGAAAGAACTGGTGGACTATGACGCGATCATCTTCGGTACGCCGACCCGGTTTGGAAACATGGCGGCTCAGATGCGCAACTTCTGGGATCAGACCGGTGGCTTGTGGGTGAAGGGTGCTCTGGTTGGCAAGGTGGCCAGCGTCTTCACCAGCACGGGGACTGGCGGCGGCAACGAGAGCACGATCATCAGCTTTCTGCCGACGCTCGTACATCACGGGATGATCTTCGTGGGCCTGCCGTATTCGTGTCCGGAACTCGCGGACATCAGCGAGGTGAAGGGTGGCTCGCCGTGGGGTGCGGCGACCATCGCTGCGGCCGATGGCTCGCGGCAACCGAGTGAGAAGGAACTTGCCCAGGCCCGTTTTCAGGGACGGCACGTGGCGCAGATCACGGCGAAACTCAAAGGTTGACGGGTGATCAGACGAGCCCTTTTCAACGCGACCATACCTCACGCGGCCTCAAGTGAGATGTTTAGCCCCAACGCCATCGGCGTGGGAGCGATCGACGCGGTGCCCACACTCGCGCCCGCACTCGCGCCCACGCCGATGGCGTTGGGGCTAAACGTAAAACGTTTCTTCATGACCGCGTGAGGTATGGCGTGGTTGGAGCAGATCGTCCGGGTCGCGGTCGGGCTGAAGTGACGTTGAATCAATGGGTCATTGTTTCGTTTGCGAAGGGAATCATTGTGCCGCTTCTCGGCTCTCACCTGTCCATGGCGGGCGGCTACTACAAGGCTGTCGATGCCGCTGCCAAGCTGGGGATGGATACTGTTCAGCTCTTCACCAAGAACAACAACCAGTGGAAGGGGAAGCCGCTGTCTGACGAGGATGTGAAACTGTTTCGCGATGCCGTGGAGCGGACGGGGATTCGTCGGCCGTGTGCTCACAACAGTTACCTGATCAATCTCGCCAGCCCCGATGATGTGCTGTGGCTGAAGTCGACGGAGGCGTTGGTCGATGAACTGCAGCGCGCCGAGGCGCTGGGACTCGTCGGAGTCGTGATGCATCCCGGCAGTTTTGTCAGCTCGTCCGAAGAGGCCGGGTTGAAGCGGATCGCGACGGCGCTCGATGAGGTTCACAAGCAGACGCGCGGGTTTCACTGCGAGCTTTGGCTCGAAACGACCGCCGGGCAGGGAACGAATCTGGGGCACCGCTTTGAACAGATCGCGGCGTTGTTGCAGACAGTCCGCGACACCGACCGGCTGGGGGTCTGCGTTGATTCATGCCACATCTTCGCGGCGGGATATCCCCTGCAAACGCCGGAGGAATACGCTGCGACGATGGCCGAGTTTGAGCGGACGATCGGCGTGGATCGAATCCGCGCGTGGCATCTGAACGACAGCAAGAAGCCGTTCGGCAGCCGCGTCGATCGGCACGAGCACATCGGCCGGGGCTGTCTCGGCTTGGAACCGTTCCGGCACATCCTGAACGATCCGCGTTTCGCCGAGATCCCGATGTACCTCGAAACCGAGAAGGGGGAAGAGGACGGCGAGGACTTGGACGCGATCAACCTGCGCACGCTGAAGAGTCTGATCACACAACCGGCAACCCGGTCACGTCGTCAGCCGAGGAAGCCGAAGCGGGGGTAGCGCTGAGGGTGATCGCCGGCGTCACAGACCTCGCGCGTGGGAGCGGGGGGCAGTTTGAAAACGGAAGTCGTGTGGCACGCCCTGAGTCCTCGAAGGGCGTGGGGATTACGTTGCGACTCGATCCACGCCCTTCGAAGACTCAGGGCGTGCCACTCAAACTGACCCACTACTGGCAACGGGCCTGCCTTGACATCGCGCAAGGCTTCGAGTCCCCTACCCTCCGATCCCCGGTTTCGTTGAATCGCCGAGTCCGTCGGAAGGCCCTTGTGCGGCGCGGCCGGGTCGTGCTGATGTTCACCTGATGTTCCTGTTCACCTGATGTCCAAGAGGGGAGTCCGAAGATGTCTCGCTGTGTGGTCACGTGTTTGATGGCGTCCGCGGTCGTGTGTGCGATGGGCTTCAACGGCCGGGCCGACGAACCGGCGGTCACGTTGAAGAAGGGGGACCGCGTGGTGTTCCTCGGCGACTCCATCACGCAGGGGGGCGACAGCCATGACAAGGGCTATGTCCGCCTGATCCGCAAGACGCTGACCGAGAAGCATGCCGACCTGGGGATCGAGGTCATCGGTGCCGGCATCAGCGGCAACAAGGTTCCCGATCTGCAGCGGCGGCTGGAAAAGGACGTGCTCGCCAAGAAGCCGACGATCGTCGTGATCTACATCGGCATCAACGACGTCTGGCACGGCGAAAGTGATCCGGCCAAGGGGACGCTCCCCGATGCCTTCGCCACCGGCCTGAAGGATGTCATCGGCAAGTGCCAGGCGGCCGGAGCGACCGTGGTGATCTGCACTCCGACGGTGATCGGCGAAAAGAAGGACGGCGGCAACTCGCTCGACCAGAAGCTCGACCAGTATTCCGACCTCAGCCGGAACCTCGCCAAGGAACTGAAGCTGCCGCTGTGCGACCTGCGCAAGGCGTTTCTCGACCACTTGAAGAACCACAACCCCGACAACGCCGACAAGGGGATTCTGACGTCCGACCGGGTCCACTTGAACGACGCCGGCAACAAGCTCGTCGCCGACACGATGCTCAAGGTGCTGGACAAGTAGCTGCGGAACTGCGCGTGTGCTTCAGCGAACGTAGGGTGGGACCAGCTCGCTTCGAGCGCCGGCCCACCACGGCGTTGAGCCTGTCCAAGAACAACGCCGCGATTCGTGCCGTCGGGGGG
>JAYTIB010000286.1:0-5424 GCA_043732205.1 Schlesneria sp.
TTGTGCTTGCCGTCGCGCCGGGGTTCGATGATGCCGGCAACGCGCAGCAGGGCCAGGTGGTGGCTGACGGCAGGCTGGCTCTGGCCCAGCTTGTCGCACAAGGCGCTGACGTGCAATTCGCCTTCGCGAAGCAAGTACATCAGAATCTTCAGCCGGGTTTCATCGGCGAGCAGCTTGAAGACCTGGACCAGGTCTTTTTCCAACTGCTCGGACAATTCGGGGAACGGAGCGCTGGTCCGTTCGGAGTACGGCGCTTCAATGGTCGAGATCATGTCTTTTTTCTCACTCTCTAAAAATGACCGAGTCTGGAATTCCGGAACTCGATCGGGATCCTTGCTTGGATCGGACAACGGAGCAATCCTTTATTGGCTTTCGCCACCGGCCCATCGGGAATCAGATGCGCGCCGGAAACGCGCAGTGATCGTGGGATGAGCCGAACACACAGCGAAACAGGTGATGTTGAGGCTGTCATTCAGGCCGGAGACACAGCGTGTCTCATGCCATTGGGACGTGGTGGTGACAGGTTTGCTTCCGATAGGACGAGAATTTGGAAGCGTTTGCAAGAACTTCGACGATGTGAATGCTCATTTCAAACTTCCGGCGGGTTGTGTCCCCCGGAGCGTACCTGACTGAAAAAGTCGGCCGTATTATTGTCTCGAAAAGTGCGCGAGTCAACGAAGTATGTTTGAATTCATGCCATTTTAATTGTGGTTGCAAGTTGTTTTAATGAATCGGGTTCCGGTTCTTTTGCCCGACGGGTTGCGAAAAAGTCACGGAAGCCGGCTGGGCAAAGATGACGAAGGAACGTCGTCTGTTTGGTGGAACTTCAGCCGATGGCGGGCCGTTCCGCAACTCGCGGGACCACTGCCGATGATCGTTCGCCACACCGACCGCGATTCGGCGTCGATCAGTCCGGCGTGAAGGATGGCGTGAAAGATATCGAGCCCAAACAGAGGATGCTGATGTGACTGGATTTGGAGATTTGACAGGCAGACGTGCCTTGGTGACAGGCGGATCGACTGGCATCGGCCGCGAGATGGCATTGGAGTTCGCCAGGGCCGGGGCCGATGTCATCATTCATTTCGCAAACTCGTCGGAAGAAGCGGGCCGGGTGGCCGCCGAAGTCGGCCGAATTGGTCAACGAAGTGCGACGTTGGCGGCGGATTTTGCGAGAGCCGATCAACTGGATGCCTTCGTCGATCATGCGTTTTCGGTCTGGAACGGTCTCGATATTTGGGTCGGCAACGCCGGGGTGGACTTGCTCACAGGCGAAGCCGCGCATGCCAGCTATTCCACAAAACTGCAGCGTCTGCTGGATGTGGACGTGCGGGCCGGCATGTTGTTGGCCAAGTCTGCGGGAAGCCGGATGGTCGCCGACCGGGGAGGTTCCATCCTGACCATCGGATGGGATCAGTCGGATCGCGGGATGGAAGGTGACAGTGGCGAGCTTTTTTCGGCGGCGAAGAACGCCATCATGGGCTTCAGCCGGTCGTTGGCGCTCAGCCTCGCTCCCGCCGTTCGAGTCAACTGCATCGCGCCGGGTTGGATCAAGACGGCGTGGGGTGAAACGGCCAGCGAGGTCTGGCAAGAGCGCGTTCGCCGCGAGACACCGCTCGGACGATGGGGGCTTCCCGAAGATGTGGCCCGGCTGGCCCGGTTTCTCGCCAGCGACGATGCGTCGTACATCACGGGGCAGGTGATCAACTGCAACGGCGGCGCGGTGCGGTAAGGGTTGGCGCATCAACAAATGTCGTCTTTCGCTCCGCGAAAGAACGTTCTTTCGCGGAGCGAAAGACGACAATCGCGACGGTTATTTCGGGGCCGATCCCAACTGACGGAGCCGGCATGTCCAGCGAACGCATCCTCTTCGTGACCGGCCGCCTTGCCGAGCCTTCGCTGCGGCAGGTGCTGGAACCGCTGGCGGACCGCCTCGGCTTCGAATACGACGTCGCGGTGCTTGGCATCTCGGTCGCGGCTCTGATGCGGGCCGATTGGGTTCGGCGCAAGCTGCAAGTTCCCGCCGGGTTTCAGCGCGCGATCGTTCCCGGTTGGTGCGGCGGTGACATCGAGTCGCTGACGGCGCACTTTGGAATCCCGTTTGAACGTGGCCCGAAAGATCTGTTCGACTTGCCCGAGTTCTTCGGACAGGAGGGACGTCCGCTGCCGACGCTGGATCAATACTCGATCGAGATCCTGGCCGAGATCAATCACGCGCCGCACTTGACGTGGGACGCCTTGTTTCGCCAGGCCGACTGGTATCGGCAGTCGGGGGCGAATGTGATCGATCTCGGTTGCGTCCCCGGTGAAACCTGGGCGGGAATCGGCGATGCGGTGCGGCGATTGATCTGCGAAGGGTTTCGTATCTCGGTCGACAGTTTCAATCAGCCCGAAGTTGAGGACGCGGTGGCAGCAGGGGCCGAACTGGTGCTGAGTTGCAATCACACCAATCGCGACTGGTCGTCGCAATTGCCCGTCGAGTTGGTGGTCATCCCCGATGATCCGCGCGACTTGGATTCGTGGAACGAAACCGTCGAGTTGCTCGAATCGCAGCGTCAGCCTTACCGGCTCGATCCGATCTTGGAACCGATCGGGTTTGGATTCGCCGCGTCACTCGCGCGGTATCAGGAATCTCGGCGACGGCATCCCAACGCTGAACTGATGATGGGAATTGGCAATCTGACAGAACTGACCGAAGTCGACAGTGCCGGAGTCAATTTCGTGCTGGCGGCCGTGTGTGAAGAGCTTCGCGTGGGCAGCGTGCTCGCCACCGAGGTTATCAACTGGGGACGGACGGCGGTCCGTGAATTCGACATCGCCCGGCGACTGGTGCGGCACAGTCTGACGAATCAGGTGCTGCCCAAACATCTCGGCTCGCAACTGGTGTTGTTGCGCGATCCCCGCCTGCACGAGTTGGGCGAACAGGGCCTGCAACAATTGTCGGCTCGACTGACCGACCCCAACTTTCGAATCTTCGCCGAGCGGGGTGAGATCCACCTGATGAACCGTGACGGTTACTGGCACGGCGGCGATCCGTACGAAGTCTTCGACCGGATGGTGTCGTCGGTGGGAGTCTTGACGCCCGAACACGCGTTCTATCTCGGTATGGAATTGTGCAAGGCCCGCACGGCGCTGACGCTTGGGAAACAATACACTCAGGACGAAGCCCTGCGTTGGGGCTTCCTGACCGTCGAAGAAATCAGCGCGGTCGAACGCCGTCGCCGCGAAGCGGGTGGGCGACCGATGACAGATCCAGGCACCGAAGACGGCTGAGAAACGCGGACGTTTGCCCGACTGGTTCGTTTAACCGCGTGGGCATCGCCCCGCGCGTCGATGCAGTAACCGATGATCAGTGCCAACCCGGATCATTCATGAGGAACCACGAAATACTCGAAAGACACGAAAGTGAAGAGAGTTGCGGTCAGAGCATCGCAAGACATCGCGCGTCGTTCCTTGGCGGTCACTTGGGATCAGAACTCTCGTCTCTTCTTCCCTTTCGCGTCTTTCGTACTACTAACGTTTTGTTTCTTGTCGGCCTGCGCAGTTTCTTCTGCTTCAAAGTAGCCTTCATCGCTCCGCGCGAAGACAGCCGTGCGCGAGTTCGGCGCCAACTGTTGAGCAGGCGTCCACTCGCAACCGGCTCACTTCACGCGGAGCGATGAAGGCTACTTTGGTTGCGGCCGGAGGCCGCGCTGTGTGTTTCGTGGTGAATAATCCGGGCCAAATGACGCGCGGGGCGATGCCCACGCGGTTAAACGAAGAAAAATCTCAAGACTCAATGTTTAACGCATCCGGCCTGCCATTGGTGGAAGAACTCACTCCGGTCCCCGACGTGGTGGCGGTCGCGCGCGCCTTGAGTTCCCTGCCGAAAATGTTGTTGCTCGACAGCGCTCTCCAGCGGGAACCAGTCGGGCGGTATTCGTTCTTGATGGCCGATCCCATCCAGTCCTGGCAACTGGATCAACCGCGATTCGGCGACGATCCGTTTGCTGAACTGGAACCGGTGCTGCATCAATGGTCGTCGGAATCCGTGGTGGGATTGCCGCCGTTTCAGGGGGGCATCGCCGGCTTGATGGGCTACGAACTCGGGCGATGCTTTGAACGAACCCCCGCGGCGCGCTTCGACGAATTCCCGCTTCCCATCCTGGCGGCCGGGCTCTTCGATTGGGTCATCGCCTGGGACCATCGTCAGCGGCGGGCCTGGTTGATCTCGCACGGCTGGCCCGAGTCCGATCCCGCACGTCGCACGGAGCGGGCCGCGGAACGGGCGCGAACTGTTCGCCGGTTGCTTTCCCAACCCGTCGCATCTCCATCGGCGGCGCGCGAAGCCACGAAGCCCCGTAGTCACCGGCCGCTGGCGCCGCAGTTCCCGGTGGCGTCGACACCGGATCTGACCAGCAACTTCACGCGGGATGATTATCTGAAGGCCGTCGAGCGCGTCATCGAGTACATCCGGGCCGGCGACATCTTTCAGGCGAACCTGACTCAACGACTGCTGTTTCCGTCGCGGGTCGATGCCTGCACGCTGTTCGAGCGGTTGCGCCGGGTCAACCCGGCACCGTTCGCCGGACTGATGCAGTGGGACGATTGGGCCGTCATCAGCGCCTCACCCGAACGGTTTCTGCGGGTGGATGGCCGCGACGTGGAAACCCGGCCGATCAAGGGAACCCGCCGACGCAACACGGGCCCCGAGGCGGATCTGTTCACCCGCGACGAACTGCGGGAAAGTGAAAAGGACCAGTCCGAAAACGTGATGATCGTCGATCTGCTGCGCAACGACTTGTCCCGCGTCTGTGAAGCCGGGTCGATCCGCGTCCCCCAGTTGTGCGGCGTCGAGACGTACGAAACAGTCCAGCATCTGGTGTCGGAAGTGCGCGGCCGGCTGCGGTCCGGTCAATCGGTCTGGGACTTGTTTCGCGCGACGTGTCCCGGCGGCTCGATCAGCGGGGCTCCCAAAGTTCGCGCCCTGCAGATCATCGCCGAACTCGAACCGACCGCCCGCGGGCCGTACTGTGGCAGCCTGTTCTACGCCGGAGCCAACGGACAGTCGGACAGCAACCTGCTGATCAGAACGTTCGTGCAGCGCGATGGCTGGCTGCAATGTGGAGTGGGCGGAGGCATCGTCGCGCAGTCCAACCCCTCCGCCGAATACGAAGAAACGCTGGTGAAAGCGGCCGGCATGGTCAAAGCGTTGGGGTGATGGGGAAGTGGATAGTGGATGGTGGGTAGTGGATAGGAGTCGACCATTGGTGACTTGAGCTTCCCCCCTTCTGGCCTACCCACTATCCACCATCCACTACCCACTACCAAGGATCTCCCCATGATCTTGCTGATCGACAACTACGACAGCTTCGTCCACAACCTGGCTCGGTACTTTGTCGAGTTGGGGTGTGACACGCGCGTGGTGCGCAACGACGCGATTTCCTT
>JAYTIB010000287.1:0-5421 GCA_043732205.1 Schlesneria sp.
CAGATCATGCATACCCGCGAATGGAGTGATTGGCGGAACGGAGAGATCTGGTGGATTCAAAGTGTCTATGTGCTGCCTGAGTACCGGCACCGCGGCGTCTTCCGCTCGCTGTACCGGCACCTCGAACAACTGGCGCAGGAATCCCCCGACGTGATCGGGATGCGGCTGTATGTGGAGACGCACAACGCCCGGGCGCAGGAGGCGTATCAGCGTCTCGGGTTCCGCGACGCCAGTTACACGGTCATGGAACAGATCTTCCGCAACGATGTTTTGTAGTGGCTTCAAAACTAACCCGAAGTGTGAACGAGGGTCGATTCCAAGCGGGAACCTCCGACTCCCTCGCTTACGCTTCGGGTTGGTGTTTGTATTTTGAAACCGCAGCCTTGCACAGCATGAAGCCGGGACGCTTCCAGCCCGCTCGGTCGCGTTCATCGCTCCGGTCGCTGGCCATCCTGCGGGGGATGACTACACTGATGTCCGTTCCGCGCGGATCGCCCAAGGCGGGCGAACACTTCGCGCGGCTGTCGGTCCCCGCCAGGAGTCTCCGCCGATGAGAATGCTTGCCAACTGCCTGTTTGCTGGAGTCGCGATCGCCCTGATCGCCGGTTCCGTTCCCGCCGCTGAAAAGGTGTCCCCGGTGCTCAACCACAAAGTGAAATCGATCAAGGGTGACGACGTCGACCTCTCCAAGTACCAGGGCAAGGTGCTGCTGGTGGTGAATGTCGCCAGCAAGTGCGGAGCCACGCCGCAGTACAACCAGCTTGAAGCACTGAACACGAAGTACAAGGAGAAGGGACTGGCCGTGCTCGGCTTCCCCTGCAATCAGTTCGGCGGCCAGGAACCAGGCAGCGAGGAAGAGATCGTGAAGTTCTGCCAATCCAAGTACAACGTCTCGTTCGATCTGTTCGCCAAGATCGACGTGAACGGCCCCGAGGCGTCACCGGTTTACAAGACGCTGACGTCCAAAGAATCGGATCCCAAGTTCTCCGGCGACATCAAGTGGAACTTCGAAAAGTTCCTGATCGGACGCAACGGCGAGATCATCGCGCGGTTTCCAACGGGGACCAAGCCCGATGCGCCGGATGTGATCAAGGCGATCGAAGCGGAACTGGCCAAGCCCGCGAAGTAAGCGAACACCGCCACGGAAGACGACGTCTGCTCGGCAGATAATCTCTGGAAGCCCGGCTTTTCCGAAAGCCGGGCTTCCGTTCTGTTGGGAGTTGCGAATCACGTGGCCGCATCCTTTCTTGTCGCCGTGTTCGTGCTGTCGGCCGGCTTCGCCAAGATCATGGCCATGTGCGTGAACTGGATCTGCGCGCAGCGCCTGGCCAAGAAGCTCGTCTTCGCCGACAAGACGCTCAATCTGGTTTTGATCGCCGCGTATCCGCTGGTGCTGGTCATCGGACTGGGATTTCGTGGTCCACGGTGGCTCGCGGGAGGCCGCTCGGTCGACTTGTCGATGGGTTGGTGGTTTCCCATCACGGCGGGGATCGTTGGCTTCGTCCTGCTGGTTCGATCGACGGTGGGCTACTGGCGATACCGACCACCGGCCGGTGAAATTTCAGTCGAGTCGCACATCGTGGACCTCCGGTTGCGGTTCCGCGACAGCGAGCGATCATGGCGTGAAGTGCTGGTCGGCCCCGGCCCGATGCGCCGCATCGCACTGCTGCCCGGCAACGAGCAGTTCACGATCGAAGTCAGCACCAAGACGTACTCACTGCCGAGACTCCCCGCAGCGTGGGACGGTCTGTCGCTGGTCCATCTCAGCGACTGTCACTTTCGCGGCGGCGTGACGCGGGCCTTCTTTGAAGCGGTCTGCGACGAGGCCGCCGCCTTGAAGCCCGACCTATTTGTCTTCACCGGCGATCTGCTCGACGATCAACGCCTGCTCGACTGGCTGCCGGAGACACTCGGCCGACTCACCGCGCCGCGCGGCCGGTACTTCATCCTCGGCAACCACGACTGGTATCTCGACTCGGAAGCAATCCGCCGCGAGTTCACCCGCCTCGGCTGGATCGACCTAGCCGGCAACTGTGTCTCGCTTCCGGTCCCCTCGCCCCCGTCTGCGGGGGAGAGGGTTAGGGTGAGGGGGTCTTCCGAGGAAGAAGTGAGTAGTGCTGAGTGTCGAGTGTCAGCAGAAAACTTAAACAGCATTTCGGCTATCGGCCCTCAGCTTTCGGCTGTCAGCCCGGCACCGCCACTGATCCTGTGCGGCGACGAGACGCCCTGGATGGGAACTCATCCCGACCTCAGTCCCGCTCCGGCCGACGCCTTTCGCATCCTGCTCAGCCACACGCCTGACAACATCAACTGGGCGCGGCGGCACGGCATCGACCTGATGCTTTCCGGTCACACGCACGGCGGCCAGATCCGGCTGCCGATTCTCGGCCCCGTCTATTCACCGAGCCGCTTCGACTGCCGCTTCGCCTCGGGTGTGTTCTGGCTCGATCCCACGCTGCTCTACGTCTCGCGCGGCCTCAGCGGGAAAGAACCGATCCGCTACAACTGCCCGCCGGAAGTCACGAAGCTGGTGCTGAAGTCGACGACGGGTTGACTACGCGGATGCCGAGATGTCCTTCAAGTCGGCGCGTGTCGACTCGTACGTCTCGTCGAAGGCCAGCGCGGCCGGGTCGGGGGTGACGCCCCAGCGTTGGCAGGCCGCGCGATAGACGTCGGGCCACCAGTTGCGATGCAGAGTCAGGCCGCCATCGAGATACTCGCGCCAGTGGCTGAGCACCCTGGACCAGCAGCGGTCGCCGTAGCTCATCGCTTCGTTCAGGTCGCCGAATTCTTTCACGTACCACTCGCGGCCGATCTGCGCGTGGAGCACTTCGTCGGCCCAGTCGAAGTCCTGGATGACCGCCGCCAGTGGCAGGCCCGATGCTTGACCAACTTCCCACTCGTACCGCTTCCCCGTGCGCGGCATCAGACCCTGTTCAATGAAGAACAGGACCGCGTGACGTTCCCACGGTTCGAGCTGCGTGTTGAGGTTCAACGACCACGTGAAGTTGATCGGGATCTGCGACCAGTCGACGCCCAAGTGGACGAACCCGACTTCGCCGAGCAGCGCGTGCCGCGCTTCATCCCAAAGCTGGCGTGACATGTCGCGGTAGTACTTCCACGGCTTGCCCGGCGTCTGCTGGAGGATGCCGGCCATCATCTCGGGGACGTCGATTTCCCGCAGCCGCTTGTAGAGCATCATCAGCACCTTGTCGCGCGCGGTGAACCGATCGTCGTAGAGAAACGCTTCGGGGTTCACACCGGCGTTGTAGGAATCATGGAAGCGCGCGTCACGCCGCGGGACGGGATCGTACTGGAACGGCGTGGCCGAGAACTGCGGGACCAGCGCGACGTTTCCTCCTGTCCCCTCGCCCCCCGCCGTGGGGGGGAGAGGGCTAGGGTGAGGGGGGCTTTCTGCCACGACTGACGACAGAATCACTTTAGACATTGGATGGAGGTCGTTCGTGTTTGATCGACCTGTCTCACCACTCGGCCCCCTCACCCTAGCCCTCTCCCCCGAAGACGGGGGCGAGGGGACAAGACGACCCGACACGCCTGCCGCACTCGCCACACACTTTCGCAGCAGCGCGAGCCACGGTTGCAGCCGCTCGCGCGCGGTCTCATCAACGAGACACGCCACCGCCTGCCGACCGAACGCGAGCATGTCCTCCATTTCCAGCAGACAGAATCGAGTCACCCGCACCGATGGAGCGTCGGCCAGCAGGTTCGTCGTTTGGCGGTATTGGAGCAGCGACTCGATCAGCGCGGGGACGATGACCTCGTACAGTCCCAGGACCAGTTCGACATGTGACGGGGCGCAGAGTACTTCGTCGCAGAGCAGCTTCAGCCCGTCGTGCGGGACGGACTCCAAGCCGAGTGGCGGTTCTCTCAGTTCACTCACCCGCTGCCGAAACGCCGACGCATGCTCGGCACACAAATGCGCGTGCAGGCTGAACGCGGTCTTCAGTTCAAACAGCGGTTCCGCCGTGATGCGCGCGGTGAAGATTTCGTGCAGCCGGACCAGCAGGTAGTGCTGCCGCTTCATCCACGCGACGCAGGCTTCCACCGACAACGTTGAACGTTGAGCCTCCTCAAACGAGCAGAGTCCGGCGAGCGGAGGCAGGTTGCGGCGGGTCGGTGGCGTGGTCGACATGACCGGCTCCTCAACTGTTGCGACAAATTGGCAATGACGTCGCGACCGATTATAGTGCCCCGGCGAAGAGCCATGCGAACGTGGCCAAGCGATCAAAAGACGTTCACTCCGACGGAGTGATTCGGGAAACGACGATGACGCGCGTGCGACAGATGGCGATGGTGGCAATCAAGACGCTGCTCGACCAACCGACGAACGATGTTTCGTACTGGTTGAGTCAGCCGCCCGAGGCACGTCTGGCGGCGCTGGAGGAGATTCGCCAGGAATACATTCGTTGGAAGTACGATGTTCAGCCCCGATTTCAAAGAGTTTGGCGACGTGTCCCACTTCAATCACCGGTCGAGTGAAGCTCCAATCCTCAAGTGCCCTTTCCCCAGATCCCTCCTTCGGCATGCACGTCGTCCACTACATCACGCGGCTGATCATTGGCGGGGCTCAGGAGAACACCCTGCTGACTGTCGAGGATCAGCACAACTTGTTTGGCGACCGGGTGACGTTGATCACGGGGCCGGGCTTGGGGCCGGAAGGTTCGCTGGAAGAGCGGGCTCGCCAGGGGGGGCTCGATCTGCGGATCATCGATGCCTCGCGGCGCGCGATTCATCCGTGGCGCGACTGGCAGACGTATCGCCAATTGCTGAGCCTGCTGCGTGAGATCAAGCCGGACCTGTTGCACACCCATTCGTCGAAGGCCGGCATCATGGGACGGGCCGCCGCGGCGAAGCTGGGACTGCCGTGCGTTCACACCATTCATGGCGCGGCGTTTCATGTGGGGCAATCGGCTCTCGCGTTCAATCTTTACAAATGGTTGGAACGCCGCGCGGCGCCGGCCACCGACAAGTTCATCTCGGTCTGCGACGCGATGACGGACCAGTACGTTCAAGCGGGGATCGCGGCGCGCGAGAAGTTTGTGACCGTCTACAGCGGCTTTGATGTCGAACCGTTTCTGCACCCGCCGCGCCCGCCACTCGAAGTTCGCGCGGAATTGGGACTCAAGCCCGAGGACATCGTGATCGGCAAGGTGGCCCGGCTGTTCCCATTGAAGGGGCACGAGTTCCTCATCCGCGCCGCCAAGTCCGTGGTGGACCGGTGTCCGAACGTGAAGTTCCTGTTGGTCGGCGACGGCATTCTGCGACCGCAGTTCGAAGCCGAGTTGACCGCCGCCGGCATCCGCGATCGATTCGTGTTTGCGGGTCTCGTTCCACCCGGCCAGGTTCCCGAACTGATTCATGCGATGGACATCGTCGTCCATACGAGCATCTGGGAGGGAC
>JAYTIB010000288.1:0-5417 GCA_043732205.1 Schlesneria sp.
GTCCCGTCGCTCCGCCGACGGGACGGTTTGAGCTGGGGATTCTACGATGCGCCACGACGATGAAGACGACAA
The DNA here is from genome assembly GCA_043732205.1 of Schlesneria sp. GTDB lineage: Bacteria > Planctomycetota > Planctomycetia > Planctomycetales > Planctomycetaceae > Schlesneria. The sequence continues at coordinate 73 of JAYTIB010000288.1, forward strand.
CGACTGGGGCGACGAGGACACCGACGACGACGACTACGTTCCGTGCCCCCATTGCGGCGAGTCGATGTACGAAGAGGCGGGATACTGTTCGTCGTGCGATCGTTGGATCTCGCGTGAGGACGTCCCGCGCAAGCCGCTGCCGGCGTGGATGTTCGTGTTGGTCCTGATGGCTCTGGCAGGGTTGGTCTTCAGTGCCTTGCGTTTGTTTTGATCTCGGAGTGGGAGCGGCGGCGAAATGCAGGCACTGGTCACCGGCGGCGGCGGATTTCTCGGCAAGGCGATCGTGACGCGGCTGCTCGCGTCGGGCGTCGCTGTTCACAGCCTCGCGCGGGGCGAGTATCCCGAGCTTCAGCAACTGGGCGCTGAATGCGTGCGCGGTGATGTGGCCGACACCGCCGCCGTGCTGCGCGCGGCCGAGGGCTGTGATGTCGTGTTTCATGTCGCAGCCAAGGCGGGTGTCTGGGGCCGGTACGAGGACTATCACCGGGCGAACGTCGTCGGCACTGAGAATGTGCTGGCCGCGTGTCGCGCCCACCAAATCTCCAAGCTCGTCTACACCAGCTCACCCAGCGTGGTCTTCAACGGCCGGGACGAAGCGGGGATCGATGAGTCCGCGCCGTACTCGGACAAGTATCTGGCTCATTACCCGCAGACCAAGGCGATCGCCGAACGCGCGGTCTTGAAGGCGAATGGCGAACGAATGTCCGATGGCCGCCTGCTGACAACCGTCGCACTGCGGCCACACCTCATCTGGGGGCCGGGCGACAACCATCTGGTGCCGCGCCTGATCGAACGCGCACGGCAGGGCAAGCTGCGGCGCGTCGGTGCGGGAACGAACGTTGTCGATACCGTCTACATCGACAACGCGGCCGACGCGCATCTGCTCGCCGCGCAACAGCTCGGGCCGGACTCACCGATCGCGGGCCGGGCCTACTTCATCACCAATGGTGAACCGGTGCCGTTGTGGGATCTGATCGACCGCATGCTGGCGTGCGGTGGATTGCCACCGGTGAAGCGGCACATCTCCGCGCGCTCCGCCTACATCATCGGAGCCATCCTCGAAACGATCTACCGTTGGACCGGCCGTTCGGACGAACCACCGATGACGCGGTTCGTCGCCCGGCAACTCGCGACCGCCCACTGGTTCGACATCACCGCCGCCCGCCGCGACCTCGGATACCAGCCGCACGTCACCATCGACGAAGGCTTGAAGCGACTCGCCAAGTGGCTGAACGCCGGCGGCGTCGCGACGTGAATCGTCAGTCCCAATTCCTCCAAGCTCGCACTCATCCCTCGTCGGAGCGGGTTGCGTCGCTTAAGGCATCTTCGCAGCTCGGTCGTGCCACCGTTTGGCCGCTTTGGGACAAACTGTGAGGAGAAGAGTTAGAACCTGTCCAAGATTACTTCGTGATTTGTGGCGTAGTTTCGAAGCCGTCCCGTCGCTCCGCCGACGGGACGAATCGCGGCGTAATTCCTGGACACGTTCTTAGCCCGCCAATGGCACTGCTTCTCCGAGGACTCCGAAGCAGTGGCACGCCGGTCCGTACTCACGAATCAAGCCGGGCCACCCCGCCCAACCTCGGACGGATTGGGGATGATGGGATGAAAAGTGCGGTGGAGAGTTCAGCCGACGCCTCGTAGACTGTGACATCGTTGATCTCCGGCGGTTGATCTCGTTGACGGAGCCGAAAATGCCTTCGCCGTTTCCCGGAATGAATCCCTGGCTCGAACAAGACACCGTGTGGCACGACTTCCATCAGAGCTTTCTGGCGGGCATGCGCGATGCCATCGCTGATGAAGTTTCGCCTCGCTATTACGTCGCGCTCGAAGAGCACGTCTACATCCAAGAGCCGCCGGAGCCGCGCGCCAGATTCATCGGCCGGCCGGACCTCGCGATCGTCGGCACGGGTGAAGCCGGTTTCCCAGCATCAACCGCCGTCATGGAAGCTCCGGTCTACACCGCGCTTCCCGAACCGATGGATGTTCTGCACGAGTCGTTCATCGAGATTCGAAATTCCGAGAGCGACTTCCTCGTCACGGTGCTGGAGCTGCTGAGTCCCTCCAACAAACAGGCGGGCTACGACCGGGACGCCTATGTTGCGAAGCGTCGCCATTATCTGCTGAGCGACGTAAACTTCATCGAGATCGACCTCCTGCGCGGCGGACCGCGGATGCCGATCGAGGAACTGTCCCCCTGCGACTACTACGTGCTGGTGAAACGTGCGAGCGACCGAACTCGCGCGGGCGTCTGGCCCATCCGGTTGCGAGACGTCCTGCCGTCGATTCCGATTCCGCTGCGTACACCCGATCCCGACGTGCGGCTCGACCTGCAAGCGGTGCTGCATTCCGTCTACGACCGCGCCGGCTATCGCCACCGCATCTACCGGGGCACTCCCAAACCGAAGCTCGTCGCCGACGACGCCCAATGGGCCGACGCGATCGTGAAAGAACATCTCGCCACGTAATCGGACGGCATGGCCGTCCTTGAGGCATCTTCGCAGCTCGGTCGTGCCACCGTTTGGCCGCTTTGCGACAAACACTGAGGAGGAGAGTTGGCTCGCCACTCGCACTGCTTCTCCGAGGACTCCGAAGCAGTGCCACGCCGGTTTGTACTCACGAGTCAAGCCGGGCCACTCCGCCGTTTGCCTGGTTCCCAAGCTCCCGCTTGGGAACGCCTGTCTTGGAAACTCCGCTTCCTGTGCCGATCTCCAAGCAGAGCTTGAAAAACATTGGTTCCCACGCAGGTGCTTGGGAACCAGTTCAAAGCAGGAGCTTTGGAACCAGACTCACCAGACTCAATTGCCTTGGCAGTCCCGTTCCGTTCGTGTTTGCGTTGTGGATTCGGTTCCACACCCTGGCCGATTTCGTGAGCTAAACTCTCTTGGCGAGCCGAGTCCATCGCACAACTCGCGCGGCGGGGAAACCATGATTTCGAGAACACCTTTGGCGGTTGATCCGCCTGTCGCCAGCTCTGGTTCAACAGCGGCGGCGGCCAGTCCACCGCGGCGGACATCGGCATCGCGGTTGATCTGGTGGATGGCGATCACCTGCGTCCTCTTGTTTGTCAGCCATTCGCCCAACGGGCGGTATGCCGTCGGGTGGGTGGCGAACGTGGTCTCCGCGGGGACACGCCCCACCTATCCGCATTCGGAAGAGTCACTGCGACCGTTTGTCTCATTGATCGAACAGCTCGATCCGGTCGCGGCGAAGAAACGTCCGACGCAGCGGGGGGACTGGTTGTCGGAGCACCCGGAACTCGGGCAGTCGTTTGATCAGTTTGTTCGGTCTCGGGAGTCGCCGGTCCGGGCGAGATACTCGCGGATCTATGTCGTGCCGATGGGAACATTCTCACCGGCGCGGGAACGGCTGTTGGCGGAGACGCGCGAGTTTGTCGCCGTTTACTTCGGCATGGAAACAGTGTGCCTCGACCATCAGCGCGGAATCGACGTGCCTGCCCACGCAAAACGGTTCTTGGCAAACGGCAGGCACGAACAATGGCTGGCCCCGTACCTGATGACCGGCATTCTTCAACCGGCGGTTCCGTCCGATGCGGCTTGCGTCATCGGCCTGGCGGGAACCGATTTGTGGGCGGGACCGGGAACCAATTTCCTGTTCGGCCTGGCCGACCCGGATCACCGTGTCGGCGTGTGGTCGCTGGCCCGCAATGGCGATCCTGAAGCGGGTGAGATCGAGTACCGGCGCTGCCTCCGCAGAACGTTGAAAACAGCCGTTCACGAGATTGGCCACATGCTCGGCATCGACCACTGCACTGCCAATGAATGTTGCATGAACGGCTCGAACCACATCGAAGAAGCCGATTCCCAGCCGATCGAGTATTGCCCCGAGTGCCTCGCCAAACTTTGCTGGACGTGTCGGACTGATCCGATTCAGAGAGTGACGTCGCTCATCGAATATGCGGAAACAGTCGGCCTTCACGCCGAAGCCGCCGCATGGCGCAGGGAGCTCACCCAATTGACAACGGCGCGGTGATGCTGGCCAATCGGCGTCGTCTCGGCATCATCGATGACGCCGACTTGAGCTCCGTTGGCCACGGCGGCATCAACGCTCTCGGGTGTTCGAACCTGCGGGTCCGTTGACGGACGCTCCCGCAAAGCCTCTTCACCGCCAGAGCCAGCGCAGGGCGTCAGGCAGGACCGCTCCGCCGTGGTTGCCGTTGTGCGCGCCGTGGCCCCAGACCGTTTTGACGTCGTACTTGGCCCACTTCAGGGCCGATTCCATTTCCAGGTTGGCCAGCCACCAACTGCCGTGTTCGTTCTCGACGTCATGATCGCCGTCCTGCAGGTAGACGCGGATCGGCTTGCGTTCGGTCTTGCGGATCAGTGCGGGATAGACATGGCCGCCGCGGATGTTCGTGAAACTGCCGATGTGGCTGAGCACTTTGTGAAACTGGTCCGGACGTTCCCACGCCACTGTCCACGCACAGATGCCGCCGGACGACGCGCCGCAGATGGCGCGCTGGTCGGGATCGGTGGAGAGGTTGTGAGTCTTGCCGACCTCAGGCAGGATTTCGTCGAGCAACAGGCGCGAGTACTGGTCGCTGAGCGTGTCGTATTCGAAGCTGCGGTTGTTGGCCCGCCAGCGCGATTCCGGCAGCGGCTCGCCACGGTGTCCGGGATCGATAAAGATGCCGATGATCGGTGGCAGTTCGCCCTTCGCCATCAGGTTGTCGAACACCACCGGCACTCGGTATTCGCCCGTCTTGTTGACATAGGCGTGGCCGTCCTGAAAGACCATCACGGCCATCGGTTTCGCGGCGTCGTACTTCGCCGGGACATAGACGTAATAGTCGCGGACGGTCCCTTCAAAAACCTTGCTGGTCCACGAGTGCTTGGTGACCTTGCCTTCGGCGACACCGGCCACCGGCTTGGAATCGGGTCCGAGTTCGTACTTCTGCTCGGGCGGCTTGACTCCCTGCGCCACGGCGGAGGAAACGATCAACAGCGAGACCATCAACGAAGTCGCGATCAAACGCACGGCAGTATCTCCCGGGTGACTGGGGCTGGGGAATCACCGCCAGAAGATAGACTCCGCAGGGTCCATGCGAAAGCGACTCGCGGCCGGATCACGCAGAGGAACCGTTGAAACGGCGAACAGACCGCACGCGGTTCGGACTCGCTCGTTTAACCCTGAGCCAACGGCGAAGGTATCGGGTGCCAGCGCCCTGAAGTCTGTGCCGACCGTGCCAGCGGAGACCGACGCGTCCGCCCGCTCCACCTTCGCCGTTGGCTCAGAGCTTGTGAATCTTTGTAGCGTGGGTTTCAACCCACGCAAGATGTCGTACCGCGTCGGCTAAAGCCAACGCGACATCTTGTGCTGGACCGCCA
>JAYTIB010000289.1:0-13869 GCA_043732205.1 Schlesneria sp.
ATTCCCGACAATCCGCCAACCCAGGGCGTTGCCCTGGGCTGGCATAACACCGCCCCTTTGGGGCTCAAATCCCAAAAGGCGCAACTTCAAAACTCACGCATCGGGTTACTAAAGTGAGTGCCATTGGGGCCACCCCCCAGAGGCTACTCGAAAAGTTCTGGCAAGGCTGCTGTCGACGATGACTTTCGTGGTGCCCGAGTGCAGCCGCCGGTTGACCAGGCGGGATCGGTGTCGTTCGGGATCAGCGGCACCGACCGGCCCACGCGCTGCAAGCAGACTGCACTCGTTTCGAGTTGAGATTGGTGCCATCGCAATTGCTCACGGTTGTCCGCAAAGCCGACCCCTTCTCGGCGCGTGCGGGCGTGCGTCACGATTCTGGGTGGAATCCGAAAGGCGGTTCATCCAAGTCTGACGAAGTCGCAGCGGCTCTTCTGTGATCGGCAGGAATCGACATACAAGCACGATGCGCAAGCGAGTGAGTTTTCAGACACACTCGCTTGCGCGTCGTGCTTGTAGGGGGACAAACGTTCATCGGCCGCTCGCCTTACTTCTTCAGGGTCGACAACAACCCGTTCATTCGATTTCACCCAGAATTGAGATGCACACCGGGCTCCTACTTCTTGGGATTCCCCTGCGATTGGTAGACCGGGTTGAGGCCGATGGCCCAACGGCGGTGGGTGAGGTCGCAGCCGATCGATTGGAAGTGCGCGAAGAGCTGTGTTTGCAGGTCTTCCGCGAGCTTGGGTTCCGATGCGGCCAGATCATGCAACTCACCGGGGTCGGTGTTCAGGTCGTACAGTTCCCGGCTCTTCGATTCGAGCGTGACGATCAGCTTGCGACCGTCGGGTCGGATGATCGAGCGTTTGAAGGTGTACTCGCGGTAGTCAGTCTCGGAGAAACAGTTTCGCTGCGCCGGTGCGCCGCGCATGGCGGGGACCAGGCTGGTGCCGCGGAGTTGCTGGTTTACGTCCTGCGCGTTGATGTCGAGCAGATCGAGAATCGTCGGCATCAGGTCGATGCTGCTGACCCGGTCATCGATCTTGCGCCCCTTAGTTTGGCCGGGGAGCTTCACGATCAGCGGCACATGGATCTGTTCGTCATACAAAGTGAAACCGTGATCGAGGCGGCGGTGCTCGTACAGTTCCGTGCCGTGGTCGGAGGTGAGCACGAACAGCGTCTTGTCTGACAGGCCGAGCTTGTCGAACTCGGCGAGGAACTCCCGGAAGCGGGTGTCGGTCCGGTTGATCTTTTCGTCGTAGACCGCGCGCCAGAAGCGCACGTCCGCCTCGCGCAGGGTCAGTTGGCCGTTCTCCAATCCCTCCTCGCGCAGTGTCTCCTGTTCGATCTCACTGCCCGTATAGCGTTTGTCGTAGTCCCGGTCGACATAGCGGTAATCGAAGCCGTCGCTGGGCGTGTTCTGGCCGTGGCAATCGTAGCCGTGCAGGAACAGGAAGAACTTGTTCTGCCTGTTCGCCGTCAGCCACTTGAGCGCCTTCGGAATGCTGCGGTCGAAGCCGCCGAACTTGCCCGGTTCGAAATAGTAGGTGTCGAAGCCCTGCTGGTAGCCGAAGCCGCCGCTGACACCCGCGTTGCCGGTGAAGCCGCCGGTGGCGTAACCGTCGCGTTTCAGAACTTCGGCCAGCGTCACCAGGTGTGGCGAGAGTTCCTTGAGATTGGCGGGCTTTTGAACGGTCGACGTGTAGAGCGCGAACTTGTTCGTCATCCGGTGTTCGGACGGATAGACACCGGTGAACCAGGTCATCGAGGCGGGGACGGTCCACGACGCGACCGAGTAGACATGGCTGAAACTGTATCCCTGCTCCGCGATCGAATCGATGGTCGGGGTGACGTTGCGCGGGTTGCCCAGCGCGCCGACATGCGCGGCCTGCAGCGCGTCGAAACTGACGAAGACGAGGTTGTAATCCTTGAACTTCAGGGGCGGCGCGAGGACTTCGGCGGGCGGCTTGGTGGCAACCTTGGGCTTGATCGGATGAGGGTCGCCACCCTTGCAGCCGCAAAGGATGATTGCGGCGACCAGCGCCGCAAAGATCATCCGGTCAGCGCGAGAATGAAATATCACCAAACCGAAGTGAGAGATTTGAAGTTGCGCCTTTGAGGATTTCAGCCCCGAAGGGGCGGTCTTATGCCAGCCCAGGGCAACGCCCTGGGTTGGCGGATTGTCGGGAATACCAAGCCCTGAAAGGGCGGCACTATTCATTCGAAGAACATAGGGCCGCCCCTTCAGGGCTCCAAAATCTGTGATGGTTTCTACCCAGGGCGGCGCTCCCGATGGTCGCTTGCCCTGGGCTAACTTAGGGCTGCCCCGTTGGGGCGTAAATCCACAACAGCGCAACTTCACAACGTGTGAGCGACGGCGGTCCAACCGGGAACGAAGACTATGGAGTGCGTGCAACGCGGAATCCTCCGTAGTACTTGGCTTCGCGCGGCAGGTGGAAGAAGCGGCTGGCGGACCGGCAGGTTGCGTCATTCATCAGCCACGATCCGCCGCGCAGAACCTTGTGAGTCCCCGTCGGCGGTCCCGGCGGATCTTCAACGGGAGTGCCGATGTAGTAGTCCTTGTCGTACCAGTCTTCGCACCACTCGGCGACATTGCCGTGCATGTCGAACAGGCCCCAGTCATTGGCGGGAAAGCTGCCGACCTTCGTGGTGCGTCCGAGATCCTTCCACTTCGGGACGGCCCCGCCGTACCCACCGGCCACAACGGGGGCCTTCAAGTTGGCGGTGCTGAGCGAACTCTCGCTGCCGTAGTGAAAGGGCGTCGTGGTGCCGGCGCGGCAGGCGTATTCCCACTCGGCTTCGGTGGGGAGGCGGTAACCCGCGCCGCCGGCCATCGTGACGGTCGCCTCGACGATCGTGTCCTTCTCCCGTTTGACATTGCTGGTGGTGTAGTACGGTTCGAAACCGTCCTTCTGGCTGAGGCGATTGCAGAACTCGACGGCATCGAACCACGACACGTTCTCGACCGGATAACGGTCGGTGATCACCTTGGCCACCTTGTCCCGGCTGCCGCCGTTGATGGAGAACCCGCTCGGCTTCGTCTGCATCACCTGCTTGTATTCGAACTGCGTGACTTCATGCGTGCCGAGGTAATACGGTTTGGTGATCTTCACGCGGTGCGGCAATTCATCGGGTCGGCGATTCTCGGGGCCGGGCGAGCCCATCAGGAATTCGCCCGCGTGGACGAGTGTCATCGCCAGGCTGGTTGATTCGCTCTTGTACGAACCGGGCAGCACGATGCGGATGCCATCGTCGGCGGACGTACCCGGTCCGCCGGAAAGCTTGAACTCGACGATGTCGCCACGACCGGGAACTTCGGCCAGCTTCAGTCGATCGTCGATCCCCGCCGGGAGTTTTCCAATGCGCGCGGTCTTGACGAAGAGCGACTTTCCCGCGGGATACTCGTCGCCGGTGGAGACCGTCAGCTTGACCTCAATGGCGTACCGCGTGTCGGTTTCGTCGTTGGGAAGTGGCGTCTCGCTCGTGTAGACTCGCTCCACGCGACCGGTCAGGACCTCAGGTGGAGCGGTCGGCGAATTATCGCGGGGCTCTTGCTGTGCCAGCGTCGCGGTCGTGGCGACAAGCAGGGCCAAACAGGCGATTGATGGGGGTGCTGGCATGGAGGCTCTTTGAGGGGTTCTTCTACCGCCAATGATCTCTGATGTAAACGCCGACGCGCGATCGACCGGGTCACGAGCCTTCGCGGGAGGTTCCATTGTGATGGGCAACACATCGCTGACGGCGATCGGTCTGCTGTTAGGGTCGGCATATCAACAAGTGTCGTCTTTCGCTCCGCGAAAGAACGTTCTTTCGCAGAGCGAAAGACGACAATCGCGACAGTCATTTCAGCGCCGATCCTTGGTCGGCTTGCTGTTCGTCTGTTGCGCGGCGCACGCGGGCGCGGCCGAGCCGGCGGACAACTCGAATGACGCCGTGATTCATCTCGTCAATGGTGATCACATCACGGGGCGGCTGGTCAATTCACCGGTCGGTCACGGTCTGACCTGGCAGTCCCCGGCGTTCACGGCTCCGCTTCGGTTCGCGACCCGGTCGGTGAACCGCGTGCAGTTCCCGATGCCCGCGCAGTCAAACCCGCCCGAGGGGGCGTACCGATTTGAACTGGCGGGTCGCGACAATTTGTTCGGCTCACTGGTTGAATTGCAGGGTGACGAAGCCGTGCTTGACGTGTCGGGGTTCGGACGATTGCACGTCGAACGGGCGATCGTGCGCCGCATCTCCCGCTGGCGTGATCCGGCGGATCTGGTGTACTCCGGCCCGAACGGCCTGGATGGCTGGCGGACCATTTTCAACCCGGCGGGATGGCGTGAAGAGTCCCGGCAATTGGTCTCGGACAAGGGAGGGGCCAGTACTCGCAGCGATGTGGGCGTTCCGTCCCTGGCACGCATCGAACTGGAGTTGTCATGGAAGGCCAGACTGGATTTTGAGTTCGGGGTGGGAGGCGAATACATCAACACGGCATTTCGATTCACCGTCTGGGAGAACCAGCTTGTCATCGTGCGCGAGACCGAACGGGGCGGCGATATCGCAGTCCTGCAAGACATCGGGCCGGGGCCGGGCCGCATCCACTTGCAGGCGTTCCTCGACCAGCCCAAGGGGCGCCTGCTGGTCTTCTCGTCCGACGGTCGTCCGTTGGCCGACTTGACGGTCGTCGCCACAAAGCCTCAATCGTCCTCCGAAGTACAGCTCATCAAACCGGGCGGCGACATTCGGCTCGAACGCTTGACCGTCGACAATTGGAACGGGGAGATGCCGCGTGCCGTGGCAGCGGATGAGTCGCGGATCCACATGGCGGACGGTTCGATGACTTACGGTCGACTCAAGTCGTTCGATGCGACCCGGCGCGAGTTCGTGATCGAGAACCACACAACCGACAACCGCATCGCCGAGCAGCGCATCCCTGAGAGCCGCGTGCGCGACATCGTCTTCGCGCAGAACGATGCCGTGCCGGTGCGATCGGTTCAACTGGAGACTCTTTCCGGCCAACGGATCAGCGGCGAACTGCTGAAAGTTGAACGGGGCAAGATCTGGTTGAAGTCCCTGGGAATCCGCGAAGAACTGGCGGTTCCCGTCGAGACTCTCCGATCGTTGCTGGGGCCTGACCAGACTGCCGCCCCGGTGGCATCGCACGGACGCATCCGATTGGCCTTCCCAACCGGACGACTGGAATTGCCGGGAACCATCCTGCACGGCGGTCTGGTCGAGACCGAATGGGCGGACATCAACCGACTGGTGTGGAAGCCCGCGTTGAGCCAGTCGCCGAGTCCGCTGCAACACGGACTGTCGGCGCGCATTCTCTATCGCGAGCCGCAAGTGATGCCGACGAACGTGCGGGTCGTTCCGGTCGATCGGCTCGGTCGCGAGCTTGTTGCCGCCCCGGTCGCCGCCCGGGATCAAACGCCGCCGAACGACGTCAACACGTCGACTTCCAAACCGAGTCTCAAACCACCGAAGCCCGTCTTGTACCTGCATTCCGGCGACAGGATTGCCTGCGACTCCGTCGCCATCGACGAGACGGGCGTCACCTTCACGGCGACTCGCACCGACATCACCACCATCCGCCACGATCAACTGCGCGGGATCGAACTGGTGCCCGGCGCGCCGCCCGTGCAAGTTCCCCGGCCGAAGTTGGACCGACTGCTCAGCCTGCCACGCCGGCAGCGCGACAATCCCCCCACGCATCTGATCCAGTCCGTCGACGGCGACTGTCTGCGCGGACGACTCGTTTCCATGGACGGACAGCAACTGCGGATCGAGATCCGGCTCGAAACGAAAACGCTTCAACGAGACCGCGTGGCGCGCATCATCTGGTTGCAATCGGACGGGGTGGCCGGCGTCACCGCCAAACCTCAGACCGCGATCGTTCCAGCAGACAGGACGCGCGTGCAGGTGATTTACAGAGACGGCAACCGGCTGACGTTTCTCGCCGAACAACTCGCCGGCCCGTTCTTTTCGGGCCGCAGTGAGCTGCTGGGAGACTGCCGCGTCGACCTGCAACAGATCGACCAGTTGCTGATCGGACCGGCCGTCGATCAGCCCGCCACAACGCCGCCCTTCGGCGAATGGAAGCTGAAGCCGGCCGCCGAACCTGTGGCGGCCGGGGACGGTGACGGCCAGGAATCGGAGCTGGTCGGGAAGCTCGCCCCCGACTTCGCGCTCGACCGGCTCGACGGCACCAAGTTCCGCTTGTCCGATCATCGCGGCCGTATCGTGGTGCTCGACTTCTGGGCCTCGTGGTGCGGACCCTGCCTGCAAACGATGCCCCAAATCGACAAGGTCGTTCGCGAGTTCTCCGACCAGGGAGTCGACCTGGTCGCGATCAACCTGGAGGAGACCAACGACCGCGTCCAAGCGACGCTCGATCGTCTCAAACTCCAGCCGCCGGTCGTCCTCGACCGCACCGGTCGCACCGCCGCCCAGTACGGCGCGACGTCGATCCCGCAAACGGTGATCATCGACCGCAACGGCAAAGTCGTCCGCCTGTTCGTCGGCGGAGGCGCCAAGTTCGGCGACCAACTCCGCACCGCGCTGCAAGCCGTCGTGTCCGACAAGCCATGACCGTGACACCCATCGCAACGCGGCAACAACGAGACTCGTGGAGTGCGGTTGGAGAGATCCAAGAAGCGGCGCGTCTTGAATCAGGTCGCGGACGGCAACCGCAGATCGCGGCAGGTTTGCTCGTAGCTGTCCTCCAGATCCAGCGGCACGGCGAATGATTCGGTCAGCCAGAGCGGAAGGCGGGGCAACGGCTGGCCGAGCACTAATGGATGGTTCCAGGTTTCGAACAGTCGTTTGCAGTTGTCGGATTCGCGGTGGCGGCACGCGACCGCATAGAGCGGTGGAGGCTGCGCGCCCAGCGAAGGATCCCGCTGATCGAGCAGTTCCAGGAGATCGGCGTAGAGGTTGAAGTCCCGGATGGTGACGAGGTCGACGATCACCACCGAGACATGCTGTTGAAGCAGTGCCGCACACTTGGCGACGAACATGCGACGATGCTCGGGCCGATCCTTGTTGGCCGGGCTGACGATCTCGACCGCCGCCACCAGACGCCGGCCACGCTCCATGTCGTAGACACGGACTTCGTATTCGTCGCAATCAGGAAGCTCACTCTCGACCGCCAGACTCGGCTGCGCGGGAGCCCAAACGGCCGTGGCCACTCCGCCAGAATTCCCGGCGGACTCCAAGCCGGTGCCGTCAAAGTCGTCGGTCTCGAAGGTTGCGATATCAATTTCGACGTGTGAACCGAGATGCACCCGGGGTTCGGCAACGAACTGCTCCGGCAGGATCTTGCCGAGTTTCTGAACGATGACGGCCGGCCATTGACCATGAAAGCCTTCCCACGAAGCGGATGTCTTGAGCGGCGGTCGAAAGTGATCGCGGAGTGGCATGACTGATTCCCCAGTTCGTTGATTCAACGGGTTGATTCTATTGGCCGCCGCGAACGCGGTCATCGGGAAAGGTGGAAATCGTGTTCCCCGCGTCCCACGGGCCGCTGGTTTTGAGAGACACGCAGCGTTCGAACGGACTTCGGTATCGGCCGTGATGGCCACGCGGGATGTTGTTCGTTGTGAGTCACATCGCGCGACATCAACGCCGCGGTCGCATTCGACCGGGGCTCGTGCGGAATGTCAATCGGCTCGGCTTTCTCGAAACCCGTCGTGTCGGCGTGTCCCGAATGTCGTAGGATGCGCGCGGCATCAACGCGATGCGCGTTCATGCACTGCGGGCGGGAAGGTTCAGGGAACTCGATCCTGACATTCTCGCCCTGACTTTTCCTGGAGGACCGATGAGTATCGATACGAACGGCAGCTACTACATTCAGAACTCGTGGACCAATAAGTTTCTGTCGCACCGCGCGGCGGAAATGTCGGCCCGCGCGGAAGACGCGTGGGCCTTTGAACAGGTACCGGGTGGTGACGAGGATCTGTTCTACATCCGCAGCCTCGTCAACCGCGAATACCTGACCCACCAGGCATTGCAAATGTCCAGCACCGCCGGCGCGGGTGAGGAGTGGCGGGTCACGAGCCGCGGCGGGAACTGGCTGCTCCAAAACAAACTCAACGGCGAGTACAAGTGCAGCGACTCGACCCGCTTGGAACGGGTCTGCGACGTCGAAACAGAATTCGCCCTGAACAAGTGCAAGACGTGATGCGCGAATCCATGCCTCGCTCAGCCATGAGTGAGATGTTTTCGTTTAACCGCGTGGGCATCGCCCCGCGCGTCTTGAGCGTGGCTTGCCGATCACGCGCGGGGCGATGCCCACGCGGTTAAACGATTCACAGTCGGCCGCGAGAGATATTGCCCCCGTGGTTGACGAACTGACGGGGCGTCCCTGTCGGCAATACGCGCCGCCACGTAACATGTCGGCGGTCGGTTGCGGTTCATGCCCGTTTCGCCGCGGCCCACGCGGCGGATTCGTCATGGCAAGCGACGCACACGACGCACCCGCAACGTTTTCACGGATCACGATGCCCGTCTCATGAAGTTCATTCACGCGGCCGATGTCCATCTCGACAGTCCCCTGCGCGGACTGGAAGCGTACCCCGGCGCACCGGCCGAGCGGCTGCGGATCGCCACGCGTCAGGCGTTCGACCGGGTCGTGGATCTCTGTCTGGAGGAGCGGGTCGATTTCCTGATCATCGCGGGAGACTTGTTCGACACCGAGGTGAAGGACTTCCACGCGGCGCTCGCGGCGGCAACTCAGTTGCGGCGTTTGGATCAGGCGGGCATCCCCGTCTATCTGATCCTCGGCAACCACGACTCGCGCGAGGAGATGACCCGCCACGTCCCGTGGCCCGCGAACGTGACGCTCTTCGATCACAAGCGGCCTCAGACCGTGCGGCATCCGACGTTGCCGGTGGCTCTGCACGGGATGAGTTACCCGAAGCGCGAAGTGACCGAGAACCTCGTGCCCGATTATCCGGCACCGGTCGCGGGCTGCTTCAACATCGGGTTGCTGCACACGAACGCCGGTGGGAATTCGCAGCACGCAGCCTACGCTCCGTGCTCGGTCGAGGAACTCGTCGCGAAGGGTTACGACTACTGGGCGCTGGGGCATGTCCACGACTACGCGGTGTTGCACGAACGGCCCCACGTCGTCTACTCGGGCAACACACAGGGCCGTCACGCGCGCGAGACCGGTCCCAAGGGCTGCCTGCTGGTGACGGTCGATGAGCGGTCGAGCGGCGGCGAGGTGCGTGACGTTGAGTTTCGCGAGACCGATCTCGTCCGCTGGTTCCGCGAGACGATCGCGCTGCAACCGGACGACGATGAGGACACGCTGCTCGACGCGACGCGAAACCATCTGCGCGAGATCGTCTCCACAGCGGACGGACGACTCGCGGCGGTGCGGTTGGAATTCACCGGCCGTTGTGCGGTGCATGCCCAGCTCGCCAAAGACGCCCCGCGGCAGCAACTCGTGGCGAACTTGCGGGCGCTCGCGTCCGACTTCGGTGACGATGTCTGGATCGAGAAGATCAAGTTCCACACATCATCGCCGCTCGATCTGGACGTCCTGCGCGAGCGGCACGACTTGATCGGCCAGTTGCTGCGCGACATCGGTGTACTCGCCACCGCCCCGCAGCCGCTGCTCGATTTGCCCGAAACGAAAGACCTCACCGCAAAGGTGGCGGCCGAGTTGACTCAGGACGCCGACGGCGATGAGGCGTTCAACCTTGATGATCCCGTGCGCCACGTCACATGGTTGCACGATGCCGAGGCGCTGTTGTTGAGTCATCTGATCTAGGAAGACGTTGGGGAACAAGGTCGTGATTTCTGAACGCTCTGCTCTTCAGCCCGGAGGGCGACAGAAGGTAGCCCACGGCGCGAGCCGTGGGGCTCAGGTCCAACAGGCGCTGATAGCCCGGAGGGCGACACTTTGTTGGGACACGGCTATCAGTCTGTTGAAAAACGTAGGACGGGCACTCTTGCCCGTCGGATTTCACGCGGAAAGACGGGCAAGAGTGCCCGTCCTACAGGTCTTGTCAACAGTCTGCCATCGCTCAGAGTGCCGCCCTCCGGGCTCAAACAAATCCTGGCTCACCCACCCCACGGCTCGCGCCGTGGGCTACCTTCTGTCGCCCTCCGGGCTGGCACCCTGATGCGCCGATCCCAAGACAGTGAGACCCCGACGTGAAGATCCGGCAACTGCACATCAACCGCTTCGGCCACTTCAACGAGTGCGATCTCGTCTTCCCCGGTGACGGGTTGCAGGTCATCTACGGGCCAAACGAAGCGGGCAAGACGACGCTGCTCGAATTCCTGCGCGGGCTGCTGTTCGACTTCCCGGCACGCACCCCCTACGACTTTGGTGGCCAGGGGGAGATGGCGGGCGTGGCGTCGCTGGAACTGCGCGGCGGCCGCGCTGTCGAACTGCGTCGCCGCAAGGGAAACAAGGACAAGGTGGCGATCAAGCTCGACGGCCGACTGACCGATCTCGACGACGCCGGTTGGCTGAAGTTGCTCGATCACGCCGACCGTGGGTTGTTCGAATCGGTCTTCGCGTTCGGCCTCGATCAACTCAGCCAGGGCGAGGCGACGTTGAAGCACGAGAGCCTGCAATCGGCCCTCTTCGGCGGCAGCCTCGGCGGGACAAACAGTCCGGACAAAGTCGTTGCCGAACTGAGTCGTCAGGCGGACGACCTGTTCAAGAAGGGGGGCTCGAAGCCCGCCATCAACGCGCTGCTGGCGGAACTCAAGCGACTGACGAAAGAGATCAGGGATCGTTCGCTCCGCCCCGAGAAGTATCACGAAACCGAAGCGGCCGTGACCAAGGCCGCGGAGCGCGCGGAAGCTCTCGATCAACAAGTCCGGCGGTTGCGGTCGGAACACTCGAAGATCGAGAAGCTGGTTCGCGCCTGGCCGAAATGGTGGGAGTTGAAGCAGCAGCGCGGCGAGCGGCAGGGGCTGGCGGCTCCGGTCGGCCTGACCGTCGACGCCCGGCAGCGGTATGCGTCGATCGTCGAGAAGCTGCAAGCCGCCGGGGCCGAGCACACGAAGCTCGAGTCTGAAGTCGTCAAGACGGAGCGGGATCTTGCGGAACTCAAGCTTGATCCGGGAGCCGTGTCGTATCGGGCGGAGATCAAGTCGTGTCTGGAGTTGAAGCAGTCGGTCCACGAAGCGCGGCGCGACCTCCCGGAACGGCAGCGGCAGCGCGACGACACGCGCCGGCAGATCGATCGCGAGTTGGCCGAACTGCGACCCGGTTGGGGTCACGACGACCTGCGGTCGTTCGGGGTCGATGTGGCCACGCGGGCCGAGATCAACCGGCTGAGCAACGATCGTCAGGACCGAACGACCGCCCGCACGAAACTGACGGCCAAGCGGGACGCCGACGCCGCGAACCTCGCCCGCGCGAAGGAGGAACTCGACGAGTTGGGACCGGCGCGCGATGTGGCCGCGCTGGTCGCCGTGCTCGACGACGCGGCGGACTTCGCCGCCGACCGCAAACAACACGATGCAACGCGAAACGAAATCGCCAAGCTCGACCGGCAACTCGCCACACGGTTGCGCAAGCTGACGCCACCATTGCCCGAGCGCACGCCGGCTCCCCACGAGTTGCCCGTGCCGCGCGTCGAAACCGTGGCGCAGTTCGACGCGGACTTCGCCCAAGCTCGCCAGAAGCTCGACGCGGCAACGGCCTCGCTCGAACAAGACGAACACGAACGGAGCGACATCGCCGGCAAACTCGCCGACGCCACGTTGGACCGGGCCGTCCCCAGCCTCGAAGACCGCGCCGCCGCCCGCGCGCGGCGCGATGCCGGTTGGACGCTGATCCGTCGGCAGTACGTCGATGGTGATCAATCGCTCAGCGAAGTCGAAGCATGGCTCGATGAAGCCCGGAGGATGGGCACTCCTGCCCGTCCGGCTTTGTCGGGTGATTCGACTGAAACAACCAACGCGACAGAGGCGAAAGGCCGGACGGGCAGGAGTGCCCATCCGCCGGGGGACGCTCGATTGGTCGAAGCCTACGAGCAGGCCGTTCGCGACGCCGATGACATCGCCGACCGCATCTACGACAACGCCGACGCCGTCGCGCGTCGCGAGGGATTGCGGCGGCAACTCGAAGCGCTCTCGAAGCGCATCGAACACAAGCAGACTCGCCGCGCGGAACTGGAATGTCAGCGGGACGAACTTCAAGCGAAGTGGCTCGCGCTGTGGCAGCCGTGCGGCTTCGAGCCGCTCGCACCCGACGCGATGCTCCGCTGGCTCGACGATCGCGAGACGGTCTGCGAAACGATCGCCAAACGGGACGAGCTGACCGGCGAAGTCGATCGGCTCGGCGAACACGCCGCCGTGTTTGAACAGCGCCTGCGGAGCGCCTGCCATGCGACCGGCGAAGACCCCGCCGCGCTGCTCGCGTCGGCCGAACAGACGGTCGAGGAGGCGAAGGAGGAACAACGCCGATCGAAGGAGTTGCAACGGGAGATCAAGCGGCTCAAGACACAACTCGACAAGTACGACGACGAACTCACCACGCTTGAAAAGCGCGAGGCGGACTCGCAGGCCGAGTGGCAGGCGGTGCTGAGCCGTCTCAACCTGCCGGCCGATTGGGAGACCGAGTTGGCCCGCATGGTGATCGAGCGGCTGTCGGCCACGCGGGTGAAACTGGACAGCCTGCCCAACGAGGAGGAACGGATCGCGGCGATGCAGGCGCGCGTGGACGAGTTCGACCGCCGGGTCCGTCCGCTCTGCGAGACGCTCGACCCCCTGTTGCTGCGTGAACCGCCCGAACTGGCCATCGAGAAGTTGGACCAGCAGTTGGAACGGGCGGCGAAGGCGCAGGACAACTTCGAGCAATTGAGCAAGTTGGCGACATCCTCGCGCGAACGACGGGATGCGGTCGAGGCGCGCCGCACGGCGTTGCTGCGCGACCGGGATGCCGCGTTCGCCGCCGCCGAAGTCGCCACCGAGGCGGAGTTTTTGGACGCGGTCACTCGGTGTGAAAGGATCGCGCGACTCGACGCCGACATCGAGCGATTGTCACGTGAGATCGACCTGCTGCGGGCCGGCGATGACCGCGACGAGTTCGAGCAATCGCTGACCGGCAGCGAACTGGGCGTCCTCCAAGGGGAGCAACGCGAACGGGCCGTAAAGCTTCAAGCCCACGAGCAACTCAAGCGCGAAGCCGACGAGGCGGTCGGGGCGGCGCGGAAGGAGTTGGCGCATCTCGACGGTTCGGGCGACGTGGCGATCCTCACCGAAGAGCTGTCGCGCAAGCGGTCGCTGCTGGCGGTCGAGGTCGATCGCTATATGCCGCTGGTCTACGCGCGGCATCTGCTCAACGCGGCCGTCAGCCGCTTCGAGAAGGAGAACCAGCCCGAGATGATCGCCACGGTCTCGCGCCTGCTCGGTCAAATGACCGGCGGGAAGTACGTCGAGTTCGACCGATCGGGAGGCGGCAAACAAAACGTCCTCATTCGGCGGTCCGACGGCGTGGAGCGAACCCCCGAGCAACTGAGCACCGGGACGCGCGAGCAGCTTTATCTCGCCATCCGCCTGGCGTATGTGTTGCACTACTGCCGTCAGAACGAACCGCTGCCGATCGTGATGGACGATGTCCTCGTCAACTTCGACGACAGCCGCGTCCGCAACACGCTGGCCACGCTGGCCGACGTCGCGCAGTCCGTGCAGATCCTGTTCTTCACCTGCCATCCGCACATGGTGGCCCTGGCCGGAGAAATGGTCCCCGGCCTGCGGCCGACCGAACTGCCATCGGCAACGGCAACAGTCCCGCAGCCGTAGGACAGATTTCGGCCTCGATCAAGTCGGGTTGCAGTGGAATGGCGATCTGGACCGCGCGTCCCGTCGGCGGAGCGACGGGACTACTGTAGT
>JAYTIB010000290.1:0-1996 GCA_043732205.1 Schlesneria sp.
TGCGCTTCGGCGGTCGCCTCGGTGGGGAGATGCCGGAACGTGTTGATCAGGTTGTACGCGGCGTCGAACTTTTTCTTGACGGTGAAGTTCGCCATGTCGCCGACAAACGCGGACGGGCGGAATCCGTGACGTTCGAGCCGCTCGTTGCAGTAGACGATCGCCTTCTCGTTCAAGTCATTGCCGGCGACTTCGAGTCCCGCCTTGGCAAACTGAACGAGCAGTCGCCCGGTTCCGCAGGCGGGTTCGAAGACCCGCTTCACCGGACGCGGTGAGTACTTGGCGAAACACTCCTTCAAGAACCGGAACTCGGCCGACCAGTCCGAACCGAAGATCAGGTCGTAGTACTTGGGGTAGTCGTACAGATGTCCGGCAATCGTTTCCATGAGCGGGCTGTTCCTCTTCGTTGGTCCGCGCGGCTGATGCCAGCGCGGAACGTTTGCGACTCAGCGTCTGCACATCGGCAAATGTCGTCTTTCGCTCCGCGAAAGGACGTTCTTTCGCGGAGCGAAAGACGACAATCGCGGCAGTTATTTCAGAGCCGCTGCTTACCTGCAACTACGGCTGCGACCGTGGTTCTTTCACCGTGGTGCTGGAATTCACCAATGACTCCAGCGACACGAAATCGTGGGCGGCCGGAGTGGAGCCCTCTTGATTCTGTGACGGGCATTCTGAGCAGCCCCCGGTCTGGCATCCTGACCGGCTCGATGTCGACAACAAGCCGATCAGACTACGCAACACGATCAGTGCCGCGAGTGCGATGCAGGCTGCCGTCGCCACGATCTGCCAGTTGGGAAGCGTCACATCAACCCTTTTCCGACCACTTCCAATTCGAGACTCCGGCCAGGTTGCGAATGCACTCGGTCGGCCAGTCCCCCTTGGAGAGTGAGACAATTGTTTCGGCACACATCGTCAGTGTGTCGTGCTGCGATTCATGATCCAATCCCGCCAAGTGACCGCTCAGCAGAACATTGTTCATCGTCAGCAACGGACTGTCGTCCGGCAGCGGTTCCACTTCGAAGACATCCAGCCCCGCGCCGCGCAGATGCCCGGAATTCAGGGCCTCGACGAGGGCCTTTTCGTCCACCAGCAGACCGCGGGCCGTGTTGATCAGGACCGAGCCCGGCTTCATCCGGGCAAACGTGGTGGCGTTCATGATGTGCTTTGTTTCCTGGCCCATCGGCAGGTGCAGCGTCACGTAGTCCGATCGGGTGAGCAGGGTGTCGAGGTCCGTCAGCTCGATGCCCCATTGTTCGGCGAATTCACGATTGGGATACGGGTCGAAGGCGATGACCTTCATACCGAGCCCCACGGCACGGGTCGCGACGGCACGGCCGATGCGTCCCAGTCCGACGATGCCCAACGTGGTCCCGATGATGCGCGGTGTGGAAACACGCTTCCACGTGCAGGCCCGGACGTACTGGTCGCGCGAGGGGAATCCCCGCGCCACTCCGAACAGCAGCGCGAACGTGTGTTCGGCCACGGCATGGTGGTTGACACCGGGAGTTGTCGCCACGATGACGCGATGCCGGTCACAGGCGGCCATGTCGATGGCGTCGAATCCCACGCCGGTCCGCGACAGTACCCGCAGCTTCGGACAGGCCGCGATCAGATGCTCGGACCACGGCTCGGAACCGGCCACGACTGCATCACAGTCACGGACGATCGGCAGCAGTTTCGCCGGGTCGTAAAGGTTGACGCCACGGGGTGGATGAACGACTTCAAATCCTCCCGCCTTCAGGATCGAATTGTGCGGACCCTCTTCGGAATTCAGCGATGTGCAGACGACAGTGGGCATGTCAATTGGCCTCGAACGGTGGGCTGACTTGGGGCAGCGGAACTTTGAGGGAGGAAGCTACCGGAACGAGTTCGTGACTGCCAGTCTGCTCCGTTCACCGGGTAGTGGGTCAGTTTGAGTGGCACGCCCTGAGTCTTCGAAGGGCGTGGATCGAGGCAGAGCGTAATTCCCACGCCCTTCGAAGACTCAGGGCGTGCCACA
>JAYTIB010000291.1:0-1993 GCA_043732205.1 Schlesneria sp.
TCGCGCTGCGACGCGCCGTGGTCTTGTCGATTTCAGATCACCGTCGCCCGGCGCGTCCGCCCTCGCTCACGCTTCGGGTTACTTTCAGATCTCGAGGAACTTGATCCTGCACAGCCCCTAAGTTGGAGCCGCCGGTTTGTCTTGAGCGATGACGCTTGCGCAACATATCAAGGCGGTCATCGCAACGAGACTCAGCGTTCTTGCGATCATGCTGGAATGTCCTGGTTGTGGTTCTCGACCTGACTGATGTTCGTTGCCGGGCAAGTCCTTCATCGGAGGGCACGCTGCATCACCGAGTCCCCGGCAGCTTGAGAGTGTTGGGAGTGTGATTCTCCGGCACCGCAAGATTGGCGAGCGTCGCTTTGAGCCGGCCTTCTTCGTCGGCGTTGGCCGGCAGCGCGGCGGCGTGAAACGCGGGGAGGAGTTTGTCCCAGACGACGTTGAGCTCGGCCTGCATGTCTTTCGTGTCGGCGGTGATCGTGATGACCGCGTCTTGTTCCGGCAGCACGACGCAGAATTGTCCGAACGCTCCGTCGCCGCGATAGGCGTTGTGACGGCAGCGCCAGAACTGGAAGCCATAGCCCTGATCCCAATCGCGAGCGGGGTCGCTGCCGTTGGAGACTTGCTTCGAGGTCGCTTGCTCGATCCAAGACGCGGGCACGAGCTGCTTGCCGTTCCACTGGCCCTTCTGCAAGTTGAGCTGCCCGAACTTGGCGATGTCCTCGGTGCGAAGCATCAAGCCCCAGCCGCCGGTGGAGATCCCTTGTGGGCTGGTCATCCAAGTCGGGTTCTCAATGCCGAGCGGCTCGAACAGTCGCGGCTTGAGGTACTCCAATACCGTCTTGCCCGTGACCTTCTGCACGATCGCCGACTGCATGTAAGTCGCGGGCGAGTTGTACTGAAAGTGAGCCCCCGGTTTATGCGGCACCGGATGCGCCAGAAACGTCTTGACCCACGAATCATCAGCCGTGAACTTCGGCTCGGTCTCATGCCCCGTGGACATCGTCAACAGATCGCGGACTCGCATCTGCTTCAGCTTGTCCGACGGCTTTTCCGGCGCATCGTCCGGGAAAAACTTCAGCACCGGATCGTCGATGCTCAGCTTCCCGTCCGCGACTGCCAGCCCGACCGCCGTCGAACAAAAACTCTTGCTGAGCGAATGCAGGACATGCGGCTTGTCGGCCGCTGCGGGCTTCCACCAAGCTTCGGCGACGACGTGCCCGTGCCGCAGCAACATGAAGCTGTGCAATGTGTCGATCTTCTGATTCGCCGTCTCCACGAACTCGCGAATGGCCTTCGAGGAAACTCCCTGCGACTCCGGCGAACTGCGCGGCAACCGCACGTCCTCTGCAACCGCCAACGACATCGCCGAAATCAAACTCAACACGGCAACAAAGAGAAATCGACTCATGCTTCAGGTTCCCATTGAGGCAACGTGTTCGCGACAAGAGCGCAACCAGGACGTTTCCGACAGAAGTGGAATCCGGGGGCTTACGCCGCCCGGCTCACCTGACTCGGACTTTTGTCGGTCACGTCAACCAGCGACCGGCTCAGCGCCGATTGTAGAGCGGACACTGATTGCCGTCGCCGTTGCCGAACAAGAAAGAATTGGCACAGCCGATGGCCGCGGAGTTGGAGTTGTGTGGCCGAGCGCAAGAGAAAGCGACGGACGGGAATCAGGCCCGTCCGTCGCTTCGCGCTTTGACACCGAAGTTCGGATTCGACAGCGCCGCCGCCGCGATCTCGGTCAGGAAGCGACCGGCGGCGCCGGTCAGAAACGCGGCGATCACAGCAGGTTCACCACCTTGTCGGCCAGGCCCTTGTCACCGAGGATGATGTTGAGCTTGCCGTTCGAGGCGATCTTTTCCAGAACCTCCAGTTCGCGCAGCCGCATGAGGGTCGGGCTGTCCGCCAGCAGCTTGGCTGTGTTGGCCTGGCTGCGGATGGCCGCCGTTTCCTCGCGCCGCGAGATCAAGTTGGCCTCGGCCGCCTT
>JAYTIB010000292.1:0-1992 GCA_043732205.1 Schlesneria sp.
CGAATCGCCGCGACATAGCCGCCGGGGCCGGCCCCAATCACCACCAGATCATGTTGGTTCATTGCGTGGGAATCTCATCAGGTAAGACATCGCGGCGAAGCCGCAACAAAAAGTAACCCGAAGCGTCAGCGAGACGAGGCGATTCGGCGGGCGTCCGTTGAGTCAATCGGAAGCCGCAACAAAAAGTAACCCGAAGCGTCAGCGAGGGCGAGCGTCCCAAGCGACTGTGAATTGGGAGCGTTCTGAACCGTCCGCCCTCGCTCACGCTTCGGGTTACTTCGCCACCCCGGTCAGAAACTGTAGTGCTGGGATCTGTCCCAACTGGTCGACGCAGGCTGGGCCGGCCACGCGGCGGACGCTGCCAGCGTCGTTGTCACCAATCACACATCGTCATCAGTCACACATCCAGCAACAGGCGAACGGGATTCTCGATGCAATCCTTGATCCGCTTCAGGAAGCTGACCCCTTCACGTCCGTCGACGATCCGGTGATCGTAGGTCATGGCCAGATACATCATGGGCCGGATCACCACCTGACCATCCCGCGCGACCGGCCGATCCTGGATCGCGTGCATGCCGAGGACGCCGCTTTGTGGCGGATTGACGATGGGTGTCGACAGCAGCGAGCCATAGACACCGCCGTTGCTGATCGTGAAGGTGCCGCCCGTCAGTTCTTGGGGGCTGAGCTGCCCGTTTTGAGCCCGCTTCGCGAAGTCGCCGATGGCGAGTTCAATCTCGGCGAATCCCATCCGTTCGGCGTTTCTCAGGACGGGCACGACCAACCCCTTGCCACCGCCGATGGCGATGCCGATGTCGTAGTAGTTGTGATAGACGATCTCGCTGCCTTGGATCTCGGCATTGATCGCGGGGAACGCCTGCAGCGCATCGACCGCCGCCTTGACGAAGAACGACATGAAGCCGAGCTTGATCCCGTACCGTTCAGTGAAGGCGTCCTGATGCTGCTTCCGCAGATTCATGATGCCTGACATGTCGACCTCGTTGAACGTTGTCAGCAGCGCCGCGGTATGCTGGGCCTCGACGAGTCGCTGCGCGATGCGCTTGCGAATCGGGCTCATCGGCTGCCGCTTCTCCGAGCGTTCGCCGGTGGTCTTGGCGATCACGGTCGGTCGGGGCGGTGGCACGACCGCAGGCTTCGCTTCGGCCGGCTTCGGTGCAGTCACTGCCGTCGTCGCCGCGGCGACTTGGCGCTGGACGTCTTCCTTTAACAGTCGACCACCGGGGCCGGTGGCAGTCACCTGCGACGCGGCCAAGCCGTTCTCCGACAGAGCGCGGGCTGCAGCGGGCATGACGCGCGTTGCTTCGGCTGTCACGGCAACGGATGCCGGTTTGGAAGCCGCCGCGGACGGAGCGCCGGCCGGTGCCGCTGTCGCCGCACCGGCGGTCACGGTTTCGTCAATCAGGGCGATCACTTCGCCGATGTCCGCGGAGTCACCCGCAACTTTCAGCAGTTTGGTGATCGCACCGGCTGATGGAGCGGGAATCTTCTGGGTGGCCTTGTCGCTTTCCACTTCCACCAGATCTTCGTCGACCGACACCACATCGCCGACCTGTTTCAACCATTCCACCAGGACAACGGTGGTGACTGAATCGCCGAACCCCGGGACTTTTACTTCAACGGTCATGGAATTGGTTCTTCCTCAGTTCAAGTGTGAGCCCCATCAACACGCGGCGGGCATTGCTCGCTTAGCCGCAGTGATCACGGGCCAAATTCAGTGCGTGCCGTGCGGCTTCAATGAGGGGCCGATGGCCTTGGTCAGGATCTCATCCTGTTCGATAAAGTGGCTGCTGTGGGAACCTGTCGCGGGACTGGCCGAGGCGGGGCGATGGATTCCATCAAACGGATGACGTCCGAAGAGTGAATGCCCCCACATCACCAGCAGGAATCGCCAGGCGCCCATGTTTTCCGGATCTTCCTGAACGAACGTGACGGGAGTTCCCTCGGCATACACCGACAGATACTCCTGAAGCTGTT
>JAYTIB010000293.1:0-5397 GCA_043732205.1 Schlesneria sp.
CGAGTTCGTTCGGCACAGCTCAAGGCGGCAGTCTCCGTCAACCGCGAGCTGATCCTGCTCTATTGGCACATCGGTCGCGAGATCCTCCGCTGTCAGCACGAACAGGGCTGGGGTGCGAAGGTCGTCGATCGGCTGAGCCTCGACCTGCGAACCGAGTTTCCTGACTTGGGCGGTTTTTCGACGCGAAACCTGCTGCGAATGCGGGCCTTCGCGGACGCCTATCGCGATGCGGCAATTGTGCCACAGCTTGTGGCACAAATCCCCTGGGGTCACAACGTGCTGCTTCTGGAACGCGTGAAAGACCCCGCCGCGCGCGAGTGGTACGCCCGCAAGACCATCGAGCATGGCTGGAGCCGCGCGGTGCTCACCGTGCAGATCCAGTCGCGCCTGCGTGAGCGATCCGGCAAGGCGATCACGAACTTCGACCGCACGTTGCCGCCGGAGCAATCCGATCTCGCGCGTGAAGTGCTGAAAGACCCGTACACATTCGACTTCCTCACGCTGGCCGACGACGCCATCGAGCGTGATCTCGAACGCGGGCTGACGGAGCACATCGAAAAGTTCCTGCTGGAACTCGGCGTCGGATTCGCGTTCGTCGGCCGGCAGGTGCGGCTCGACATCGGCGACGACGAGTTCTCGATCGACTTGCTGTTCTATCACCTCCGGCTGCGCTGCTACGTCGTCATCGACCTCAAGATGAAACGGTTCCGCCCCGAAGACGCCGGCAAGATGAACTTCTATCTCTCCGCCGTCGATGACCTGTTGCGACATCCCGAGGACCGCCCGTCGATCGGCCTGCTGCTCTGCAAGGACAAGAACCGAGTCACCGTCGAATACGCCCTGCGCGACATCGCCAAACCGATTGGCGTCGCCGAGTGGCAAACGAAACTGGTCGATTCCCTCCCGCAAGACCTGCAAGGCAAGCTGCCGTCGATCGCCGACCTCGAACGCGAACTCAGTGAACCCGCGTCGAAGATTCAGAAGTAGCCACGCTCGCCAAGAGCGTGGGTCTTGCGCGATTCGCCCACGTTCGTTGAAACGCAGGGATCGCGGGGGACGCACAGGGAAGAGGAGGCATTCCCCCAGCGACGCGGCCGAACTTTGCAGGTTCCAAGCTGGAAAACACGTAAACCAACGTTTGGCACGCCGATTCGGGATCGCATCCGACGTCGCGGCGTTGCTATTCAGCGAGCACCTCGCGCAGCTTCGCCTCGATCTCGTCCGGGCTGAGCGGCATCGCCTTCAGCAGGCGGCAGTAGTTCCCGATCGCCACTTGCATGTGCGGATGCTCGTGGCCGGTGCGGCGTGTGAAATCGACGAAGATGGCGACGTGCCGACGCATGAGCCGCTCGGCCTCCGCCAGACGATTCATGTCCTGGAGCAACCGCGCCAGGTTGTTGAGATCAACGGCAATGTCGGGATGTTCCGCGCCAAAAGACTTCTCGTCTATGGCCAGTGCGCGGCGCATTAATGGCTCAGCCTCCGTCAGACGGTTCGTGGCTTGGAGCAACTGCGCCAGGTTGTTGAGGTCGCGGGCGACTGCGGGATGCTCGGCTCCGTAGGACTGTTCATCAATGGCCAGCGCGCGGCGCATCAGCGGCTCGGCCTCTGCCAGACGGCTTGTGATCATCAGCAACTGCGCCAGGTTGTTGAGGTCGCGGGCGACGTTGGGATGTCCCGTGCCGTAGGACCGCTCGTCGATGGCCAGCGCGCGGTGTATCAGCGGCTCGGCCTCCGCCAGCCGGTTCGTGTCGATTAGCGTCTGCGCCAAGTTGCTGAGTTGGATGGCGACGTATGGGTGATTTGCTCCGCGAGAAGTCTCTTCGATTGCCAAACCGCGGCGCATCAGTGGTTCGGCCTCCGCCAGACGGTTCGTGGCCTTCAGCAACTGCGCCAAGTTGTTGAGGCGGATGGCGATATTGGAGTGTTCGGCACCGTAGATCTGTTCGTCGAGGGCCAGCGCACGGCGCATCAGCGGTTCGGCCTCCGCCAGACGGTTCGTGGCCTTCAGCAACTGCGCCAGGTTGTTCAGTGTGGTTACGGTCTTCGGATCTGAGGCACTAAAGTGCTGGTCGGCAGTTTGCAGAGCCCGACGCAGATAGAACTCGGCCCGATCAAATTGTGCAACGTCATCAAAAACTCTGGCGAGATCGATGGCGATCTCCCAGCGGAGTTCCGGATCGCCACCGACGGACTCTTGCAGAGTGTAGGCTTCCTGCAACGACGACAAAGCGGTCTGCCAATTCAGACGGCGGCGAGCCTGGTTGCCCGCCCGTTGCAGCAGCGTCGCCAGCAAGACCTCGCGGCCCGGCCGGCCGCGCAGTTTGTCCGCTTCCGCCAGCGTCACCGCCGGATCGCCCGCGTCGCCCTGATCGTTGTCCTCCACCGAACGCCATTCACTCTCCGGCAGTCGCTGCATCGCGGCCCGGCTCGCCCCCGGCGGTTCGATGCGAAACAGACCGGAACGGATCGACCAGAGATCGGGTGCCGTCCGCCTCAACATCGGCAGCAGGCGCGCCGGCAGAGCCAGCGCCAGCGTGCCGGCCAACTTCGACGTCAACGTGTTCCGATACCGGTTGAGCGTGCCGAGCGCCGCCGCCCAGATTTTTTCCCGCTCAGCAAACTGCTCGGGAGGTGCGGGATCGGCGTCGATCCAGATCACCCGCGCCGCGGACGGCCGCGCCGCGGCGGCGAGCAGCGATTCCGCCAGACTCACCGGTCCGGCCGCCGGATCGAAGCGGATGCGCTCGATCGCACCCGGCTCGGGGAGCAGCCGCGGCAACTGATCGCGCAGCAGCGCCAGCGCCTCATCATCGGGAGCCAGCACGACGATGAAGGCGAATCCCTCCACTAGATCAAAGTGCTGCACCAGCAGCCGCCAGCCTTCGATCTCGTCCCAGCGGTAGAGATGGGCAATCGACTGCGTCGAAAAACCGGAGGGAGTTGTGTCGGCCACGATGCTCTACTTTGCCGGCTTGACTGGCTGCTTTGTCTCGACATCGCGGCGAATGATCTCATCGACCTCATCCCGAATGAGGGGATGAACGTCGTACCATTCCTCGCCGTTGCGAAACATCAACGCGCAATGGGTGTCGAGAAAGAACGTCACCCGCTGCAGGCTTTCGGGTGTGAGATCGGCCAACATGCAGTCGCGTTGAATGCCTATCTGGTGCAAGAGCTGCGCATCGACAAGATTGCTCGGGCGGTAGGAGGTCCGCAGATTGTTGATGGCGGCATCGGCGATCTCATGGGTGATGGGCAACGAGTCGGCTCGCAGCACCGTCTCCTTCAGCAGCAGGATCAAGTCTCGAAAATGCCCCCCGGATGCCGCAATGAGTTTGTCGGCGAGGCTGTAGCCGCCCGACTTGGTCGGCTTGCCGAAGTAGCGTTCCATTCCCGCCGCCGTGAAGCGGCGTTTGACGACGCGCTGCATCGTCTTCCACCCCTCGGAAACGCGCGTCCGCTTCTCGTCATTCTTCCAGAGCTTGACGTTGTACAGCATGCGGATATCGCTCATCTGCGGCAGCTTGAACTTCAGCCACGGCGGCACCGTGAAGACCATGTGAAAGAGCGGGATCTTCAGGTCGGCACGATGGTTTGCCATCAGACTGGTCACGCTGTCCGCCACGCGCCCCTCGGTCCCCACGGGGTCTCGCAACTGCTCCAATTGGTCGAAGAGGAAGACCACGTTGCGACTGGACTGACCCGACTGCCGAATCTTCTGCAGTCCGAATTCAAAGAAATTCTTGACCTCGCGCCGCACGTCACCCAGCCGCGCACCGAGCCGCTTCCGCAACTGCTGTCGAAACGACTCCACCTCCTTCAGAGACGTCTTGAAGTTCAAGCCGACATCTGTCTGCGGGACTTTCGCCTCGACTTCCAGCCCCTCCAGTTTGATCTCCGTTTTCCAGAGATAGTGAACGAACCGCGTCCAAAAACTTTCGGCGGCGAGGTCAATCTTCAGCGTCGAGTCAATCGCGTCGCTGAACGAACCGGCGAGGACGAGCAGGAAATCGCTGATCTCCACCGGCTCCGTGGGGAGGAGATAGTTCAATGCGTTGGCATACGCCACGAAATGCCCCGCCTCTTCCAACTGCTTCTTCAACCGGAACAGCTCGGTGGTCTTGCCCGCACCGCGAAAGCCCGAGATGAAATTGAGGCTTTCGACCACCGCGAGATCGATGTCGGCATAGATCAGCTTTACCGGATCCGCCGCAGCACCCTCGTAAAGCGGCTCGTACAGTTCGTTGTCCGGTTCAAGCGATTGGTCCACATTCAAGCGGTTGTGGAGCCACTTGCGAAAGCCATGGTCGGATTGCGGAAGAGTGTTGCTCATGGCGACAGGATAATTGGAAAGACCGCTCGTGTGTAGGCGAACAACGTTCTCTCGGGCGGTTCGGTGTGCCCCGAGAGGTTCTGCCCCCCCTTTTTCATCGGGCTGCTAACCCTCTCCTGCCGAAGACGGGTGGGCGAGGGGAAAAGAAACGCCGACCGACAATTGGCAACTGCATCTGCCGACGACCGACGATCGTTTCACCGGTTGAAATGCCGATGCGGGGAACCGATACTGCGACCGCTCGTGGTGGAACTCACTCGGAAACAACCAGGAATCCAAAATGATGAAGAGCTGTTGGCTGTCGATTGCGGTCGTGTTGGGTCTCGCCCTGACTGGGTTCGCGGCGGACGCCGTCCCTGCGAAGACCGTCAAGCCGGTGCGGATGGGCGCTGGGATCATGACGTTTGACACGGTCCCTGGCTGGGGACTCGGTGAAGACGGTAAGTCGGTGCTCGGGTCGACTCACGGGGGCGTCACGATCGACAAGGCTGGGAGCATCTACACCACGTCGAGCATGGGGATCTTCGTCTTCTCGCCCGAGGGGAAGGTCATTCGACGATTCCTCGGCGACAAGTACAACAACATTCATGACATTGAAATCCGTGCGGAGGGGGATGTGGAATTCCTGTATGCGGCCCGCAACGTCGCCGGGGAAGGGATCAAGATCCACTCGGAAACCGGTGACATCGTGCTGAGGCTCGGCATTCCTAGCGAAGAAGAATCCAAATTGAAGCTGACCAAGTGGAGCCCGACCGCGATCACGGTCGCGCCGAACGGCGACATCATTCTGGCGGACGGTTACGCCAGCAACCACATCTTCAAGTTCGACAAGACGGGGAAGTACCTGATGCACTTCGGCGTCAAAGGAAACGGCCTGAAGGAATTCAACACGGCGCACGGCATGACGCTGGACACGCGCTACGACCCGCCGCGTCTGCTGGTCTGCGACCGCAATCATTCGCCGAAAGGCCGGCTGGTGCATTACAGCCTCGAAGGTGAATACCTCGACGAGGTCGTCACCGGCCTGCTCATGCCGACTTCCGCTGCGGTGCAGGGTGACT
>JAYTIB010000294.1:0-13823 GCA_043732205.1 Schlesneria sp.
CTGACGTTCCTGCACCAATTGACCACGGCGAAGGACATCCGGTATCTGGACCTGAATGTGAACACGTACGCGCGGCGGTTCGGCGCCCGCTCGGCCGACACACCCTGGAAGCCCGACGAACTGAAGCGGTATGCCGAGGCGGTGCAAACGCTGGAGTTGGAGTCCCGTCCGCGCGGAGCCAACCGTGACGAACAGCCCGCCGATGCGTTGCTGCCGGCAAACCATCCATCGCTGGTCGCGGCGATGGAGACGCTGAGGCAACTCAGCCTCGCGCATCCGCAATCGCCCGAGTTGCTGTACAACTTGGCCTGTGCATTCGCGACGAGGGACAGCAGTGACGAAGCCTTGGCAACTCTGAAGGCGGCGGTCGCGGCGGGGTGGTTTGATCACCGGCATGCCGCGCGCGATCCCGATTGGAAATCGTTGCAGGAACATGTGGATTTCAAGGCTCTGCTGAATGAGATGCGGTCGGTGAAACTCGAAGTTCTCCCCGCGCGCGGGTTTCGCAGCGATGTCGCCTGGCAACCGAATGGCGAGCCGACCGAGCGATTGGAGCAGCCCCGGTTTCTGCTGTCGACGGTGCTCGGCATCACCGCGGGTCGCGGCACGAAGCTGGCCGAAGTCGTTGCCAGTCTGCGGCGCAGCGCGGCGGCCGACGGCACTCGTCCAACGGGAACCGTCTATTTCGTGCGTAACGGTGACGTCCGCTCGATCACGCGCGAATGGGGCTTCGCCTTCGCCGTCGACAAGCTGAGGTCGCTCGGTGTCGACGCCGTCATCGAAGAGGGAGTCTTGCCGCAGAAGAAAGGTCAGGTGGCCGGTGCCATGATCGGCAGCGCCGATTTCGACTGGCCCAAGAGTGAAAGCACGATCCTGCCCGGAGCGATCGTCGAGCACCTGACCAGCTTTGGCGGCGTGATGACCAAGGGAGCCGGTCAGACTCCACTCACCGAGTTTCTTCGCCACGGCGCGGCCGGTTCCTCGGGCACGGTGACCGAACCGTATGCCATTCAGGCCAAGTTCCCGAACCCATTCATTCACGTTCACTACGCCAGCGGCTGTTCGCTGGCCGAGGCGTTCTATCTGTCGGTGACGGGCCCCTACCAACTGCTGATCGTCGGCGATCCGCTCTGCAATCCGTGGCGGCGTGAAATCAAGGTGACGGCCGAAGTCCCCGCCGCGGACAAGCCGTGGCAGGGAGCGGTCACTCTGCTCGCGAAGTCCGAATCACCCGACGGCATCACACCGGTTGATGTCGTGTTGTACGTGGACGGCCAACGCCTGAAGTCGGCTCGACCGAACGCAGCGATCGAGTTGGACACGACGAAACTGCCCGATGGCGAACATCAGATCACGCTGCTGGTATCGGGCAACGACGCGGTCGAATCGATCGGCCGTTGGACGACGACTTGCACGGTCCGCAACGGAGAGATCGATCGGCAACCGAAGCTGGTGGCACCCTCCGGTCCGGACCATCCGTTCGGCAAGTCCCTCGAAATCGAAGCCACCTGTCCGGGCGCGACCGGGATTTCGATTCACCACTTGGGGCGCGTCATCGCGAAGATCGCCGGTGAGGCCGGCAAGGCAACGCTCGATCCGAAATCGCTCGGTTCGGGCCCTGTCACACTGCGGCCCGTCGCGTCGCTGGCCGACGGCAAGATGGTGCGTGGTCGAGCGATCTCGGTGGCGATTCAGCCACCGAGCGAATAGTTGGAGTGCGTCGCGCAGTCATGGGGTCGGGCGTTCAAATTTCAAAATTGGCCAACAATTGCCGCGTTGACAGAGCGCCGCCCGGTTGGCCAATTTTGAAATTTGAACGCCCGACCCCAAATCGTAACCGTCCTTTCGAGTTGATGCCGCCGGGAATAGACTACGTCGCCCGCGTCTTCATCCATTTGCACGATGCGGAGCGTCCTGCACGATCGACAACCTTTCCGAGGGGGAGTGGCTGTGATCCGAGTCCGCCTTTTCCAAACGCTGTCCTGGGTGTTGCTCGTTTCGCCGGCTCTGGCCGCCGATGTGAAGCCGGTGTCTCATGAATGCCGATTTGCTGACACGCCCCCCAAGATCGATGGCGTTGCCGATGATGCGGTGTGGAAGTCGGCGCAGGTGATCGACAAGTTCACACTCCCCTGGCTGAGGGAAAAGGCGCGGCCGGCCCGGACGGCGACGAAGGCGCGGCTCGCGTGGGATCGCGAGTTCCTGTACTTCCTCGCCGAGATGGATGACGCCGACCTGTATGCCGACGTGACCGAGCACGACGGCAAGACGTGGGACAACGACGTCTTCGAACTGTTCTTCAAGCCGGCGGCCGATAAGCCGGGATACTACGAGTTCCAAGTCAACGCGGCCGGGACCGTGATGGACATGTTCCTGCCGCGGCGCGAGGCCGGGAGCTACGAGCGGTTCGTCAAGGACGGTGACTTTCATCTCGAAGCCAAGGTCAAACTGGACGGAACGCTCAACCAGCGGACCGACCGGGATCGCGGCTGGACGGTGGAAGGCCGCCTGCCGTGGACCGACTTCCTGCGCACCGGCGGCCGACCCGCTCCCGATGAAGTCTGGAAGTTCGCGCTGTGCCGTTACGACTACTCCGTCGACTTCGACGGGTTCGAATTGTCGACCTGCGCCCCGCTGCAAATCCCCAGCTTTCATCAGCACGAGGACTACGCGGATTTGAAGTTTGTCGGACCTGCGAAGAAAGCGGATGCCGGTGCTGCCAAGGTCGATGGAAAAACGTTTGATCCGCACGCGGCACTGCCGAAGCTGACGACGTCGCGCGTCGTCGGTTCGCCCGAGCCGCCGTCGCCATACCGGACTCAGCGGCGGTATCCGAAGCTGAAGGTCGACTATCCGATATGCGTCGTGCATCAGCCGGGAAGCGACCGGCTCTGGACGATCTCTCAGGATCGGGCGTACTCGCTGACGTCGATCCGCCGGTTTGTCGACTCGGAAGACGCGACCGAAACGGAACTGTTGTTGCCGGCCGACAACCGGGTCGCTTATGACCTTTGCTTTCATCCCGACTTTGCCAAGAACGGGTTTGTTTACGTTGGTCACAACCGGGTGAAGACGGAAGGGACAGAAGGGACGGAAACGACGGAAGGGACCAAAAAGGTTGACGGAGTGAAGCACACGATCATCTCGCGTTTCACGGTGAACCCCAAGCCGCCGTATGAATTCGATCCCCACAGCGAAACGACGATCATCGAGTGGCCGTCCGACGGACACAACGGGGCCGCGATCACGTTCGACCACGATGGCATGATGTACGTCACATCAGGTGACGGCACTTCCGACAGCGACACCAACCTGCGCGGTCAGGATCTGTCGAAGCTGACCGCCAAGGTGCTGCGTCTCGACGTCGATCATCCCGCGCCGGGCAAGATGTACTCGGTGCCGGCCGACAACCCGTTTGTCGGCCAGCCCAACGTTGTCCCGGAGACGTGGGCCTACGGACTGCGCAATCCGTGGCGGATGACCACCGACCACCAGACCGGCCACATCTGGGTCGGCAACAACGGTCAGGACTTGTGGGAGCAGGTCTACTTCGTGCGGAAGGGGGACAACTACGGCTGGAGCGTTTACGAAGGAAACCATCCGTTTTACTTGGCCCGGCAGATGGGCCCGTCGCCGCATGTGAAGCCCGCGCTCGAACATCATCATTCCGAATCGCGGTCGCTGACCGGCGGGATTGTCTACTACGGCCAGGAACTGCCAGACTTGGTCGGAGCGTATCTCTACGGCGATCACTCGACGGGGAAGATCTGGGGGGCCCGGCATGACGGACAGAAGATCGTCTGGCATCAGGAACTGGTCGACACTCCGTTCCACATCACCGGATTCGGCACTGATTCGCACGGTGAACTGCTGGTCTGCGATCACGCGGGGAACGGCGACGGCGGCTTCCATCGGTTGATTAACGCGCCCGTCGGCGAGGCGGCTCCGGACTTCCCGAAGAGGCTCAGCGAGAGCGGGCTGTTCCAGTCGGTGAAAGGCCACGTCACGCAACCGTCGCTGATCCCGTACTCGGTGAATTCGCCGCTGTGGTCGGACGGTTCGCTGAAGGCGCGGTTCATCGCCAGCCCCGGTGACAATCCCAAGTTCGACTTCACCAACAGCACCAAACCGTGGGGGCTGCCGAATGAAACGGTGCTCGTCAAGTCGTTCGGGTTGGAGATGGTCGAGGGTGATGCCGCATCGCAGCGCTGGATTGAGACCCGCTTCCTGACGAAGCAGCAGAATGAATGGGTCGGCTATTCGTACCTCTGGAATGACGATCAAACCGACGCGATGCTGGTCGCCAAAGAGGGCGTCGACCGCGAGTTCACCATCACCACCGCACAGGGAACCCGCAAGCTGCCGTGGCACTATCCCAGCCGGACAGAGTGCATGGTCTGCCACAGCCGCGCGGCGGCGTTTGTGCTGGGTCTCAACACGGCGCAGATGAACCGCGACCACGACTATGGTGGCGGCGTAGTCGAGAACCAATTGAGCGTCCTCGAACGCCTCGGCCTGTTCCAAAACCAGGACTGGGCCGGCGAGACGCGCAACCGTCTGCGCGACGATCTGAAGAAGTCTGGCTTGGATGACAAGGCCGCGGGTGACAAGGTCGCGACTCTGACGGCGTCGCGCGATCAACGCGGGCCGGCGCGGTCCGACCTGCTGTCGTTCGCCAATGACAAGTACGAACGACTGGCCGATCCGTACGATCCCAACGCCAAGCTCGAAGCCCGTGCCAAGTCGTACCTGCACGCCAACTGCGCGATCTGTCATGTGGAGGCGGGGGGCGGGAACGCGCAGATGCAACTGGAATTCGCGACGGCGCTCGACAAGATGAAGATCCTCAACGAGCCTGCGCATCACGACAAGTTCGGGCTGCCGCACGCGAAGCTGATCGTCCCCGGTCATCCCGAGCGATCGGTCCTGTTGCATCGCGTGTCGATGCGGGGCCGCGGCCAGATGCCGCAACTCGCCACCACGCTGGTCGACAAACCGGCCGTCGAGATGCTGACCGAATGGATCAGGCAGATGGCGGCCGGGGACGCGGTTGCCAAATAGTGTCGCGTGATCGGCGATTCCGCTCCGACCCAAACGGAGCCCGGACAGGTAACACGAGCGGCAGGAGCAGGCATACAAGCACGACGCGCAAGCGAGTGTGTCTGAAAACTCACTCGCTTGCGCGTCGTGCTTGTATGGGGACAAACATTCATCTGCCGCTCGCCGAAAGAAATTGTCCTACATTCGTTCGTACGTTCCGACGAGTTCGGCGGTTGACAGGATGTGGTCGGTCATCGCTTCCAGCAACCGGGCCTTGTCGATGCCGGGCGGCAGATTCAGCGGCGCGTCGAGCGCGTAGAGCTTGAAGTGGTAGTGGTGCAGACCGTGACCGCGCGGCGGCATGGGGCCGAGATAGCCGAGGTTCGCGCCGTCCGGCCACGAATTGCATCCCTGGTGGGCCGCGACCGGCACCGTGATTTGGCCGTCGCGCGGCACGTGTTCGGGAAGCGCCAGTGTCTGCGGCGGCAGGTTGTAGATCAGCCAGTGAACCCAGGGGTCGGGAGTGGGTGCATCGGGGTCGTCGCAGATCAACGCGAACTCCTTCGTGACCTGCGGGACACCCTGCCAACTCAGTGGGGGAGAGACATCCTGCCCCTCACCCGTGTACTTGGCGGGAATCTTCTGGTCTTGGACAAACGCGCCGGATTGAATGGTCATGCTCATGATGAATCCCTTTCAGGCAGTTCGCAGGAAATCGACGACCAATGACGTAGGACGGATTTCCAATCCGTCCGGCATTGACGGACGGATTGGAAATCCGTCCTACGGGGTGTGAGGCCGCGCTACAAATGGAATGGTTTCAGTTCACAGGATTCGGTGTCAAACGTGGCGTAGGCTCCTTCGCACAGGGCTCCGACAACAACGAAGTAGCGACCGTCGGACAGATCGACGGATCGTTCGCCCCGCCAATCGTCGATGCCGCCGGGCCGGGTCAGTAGCCACTGATGGTAGTGGCCGGCGAACATGATCCGGTGGGGCACCGCCGCGAAGATCCGGTCGAGTTTCCGGTCATCATCGGGAATCCCGTCGTAGTACCACAGATCTTCCAGCTTCTCGGGATCGAGCCACGGTTCGATGTGGGTGAAGTGGCAGTCTCCGTGGTTCAGTCGCGGCAGCAATGACGCCATGAATCTGAGGGCGTCGGGCGAGTACCGCGCGCGGCTTTCGTCGGTGGGGCCGACACAGAGTCCGAAGTCGTGGTTTCCCCAGACACCGATGGCGTTCACGTCCGCCAGCAGCCGGCAGGTCTCGTTCAGGTGGCGGCCCATCTCGAAGACATCGCCGATGATGACGACCTGGTCGACCTGTTCGCGTTGCAGATTCCGCAGCGCGGACCGGAGGTGCCCAAGGTGCTCATGAATGTCGGTCAAGAGTCCGAGTTTCATCGAACCTCCCGCAGTGCCGGAGGGAGTCAGCGCCCCTCAGGACCGTCTAGTGGTCGAACAACTTTCATGTGCCCCGTAGCACGGACGCCTCGTCCGTGCGGAACCTCCGATACCGAGGACGCACGGAACTGAGGACGC
Source organism: Schlesneria sp. (assembly GCA_043732205.1). Lineage (GTDB taxonomy): Bacteria > Planctomycetota > Planctomycetia > Planctomycetales > Planctomycetaceae > Schlesneria. The sequence goes on from JAYTIB010000294.1 coordinate 6,585, forward strand.
ACGGACGAGGCGTCCGTGCTACAGCAACCCGGCAAATCAAAGTGATTCGACCGCTCGCCGCACGGAGCCTATTTGACCTGACTCAATCGCTCGATCAGGTCGGCGACATGTTGTCGCAGTTCCGGGAGCGCGACTTCCGGACCGGCGTAGTCTACATCATCGACCCGCCAGAACTCCACGCGGTCCAGCCATTCGGGGAAGAATCGCTCGATCATCGGCCGGTGCTCGGCTTCCTTCACCGCCACCACATGCCGGGCGGATTGAAAGTCGACCGCCGTCACGGACTGCGGATAGCGGATCGGGTGTGCGAGCTCGATACCGAGTTCCTTCAAACCCGTGAGCGTGAACCTGGAGATCGGGCCGGGGTTCAGCGGTTCGAGGCGCAATCCGCGCGAGTCGGCGATCCAGTCGAGTCCCCGTTGCGCCGCGGTCCCGTTGAACAGGATCTCGGCGAACCGGCTGCGGTAGTAGTTGCCCGTGCAGAGAAACAGGACGGTGTTTTGTGGCATGGGGTGATTTTCGATTTGTGATTTGTGATTTGTGATTTGTGATTGACGATTGGGGATGGCCAGTCGTCGTCCGAAAGCGACGACGACAGACTTCGTTTACCCGCGCCCAGTGGAACGTGTCAGTTCCGCGAGTCGATGTTGGATGTCGTCGGTCAGCATCCCCGGTGAGAACTTCCAGCGCCAGTTTGTCGTCTGGTCGCCGGATGTGCCGGGGGTGTTCATCCGCGCCGACGAGTCCAGCGACAGGACATCCTGCAACGGCGCGATCGCCAGGTCCGATCCCGACCGCCAGGCGTATTCGATGAACTCCCAGGGGAACTGGGCTTCGTCGCAGGGGACGTAGTGTCGCAGTTGGTCCAGCAGGTCGGGATGGGGCAGGATTTTCTCACGGAACCAGCCGAGCGACGTGTCGTTGTCGTGCGTGCCCGTATAGACGACCGAGTTGGCTTCGAAGTCTTCGGCGCGCGTGTGGTCCCAGGCTTCACCGGGGAGCATGAACTGCAACACCTTCATGCCGGGCAGTCGGAACCGCAGGCGCAGGGCATGCACCTCGTCCGTGATCATGCCCAGATCCTCGGCGATGATCGGCACATTCGGGACATGGTCCGCCGCCGCATCCGCGGGATGCAGCGCGCGGTCAAACGCCTGCAACAGCTTGTCACGCGGTCCGGGAACCCACTGGCCGTTCATCGCCGTCGGGTCTCCCGCGGGAATGGACCAATACGATTCAAAGCCGCGGAAGTGATCGAGACGGACGTAGTCGACCAGGGCCAGCGAGGCCTTCAGCCGGCGAATCCACCAGGCGAAACCTTCGGCCTCCATCGCCTCCCAGTCGTACAGCGGATTGTTCCACAACTGGCCGGTGGCGGCGAAGTAGTCCGGCGGAACTCCGGCGACGCGCGTCGAATTCCCCCGGGCATCCAATTGAAACAAATGGCGGTTGGCCCAGACATCGGCGCTGTCGTGCGACACATAGATCGGAATGTCACCGATGATGCGGATCCCCTTGCCGCGCGCATGGTCGCGCAGCCGTTGCCACTGGCGAAAGAACAGGAATTGAAAGACCAGGTGGACCGCGAACCGCGATGCGAGTTCCGAGGGGATCGTCGGGGGAGTCAGGTCGGCGTACGAGACCCAGTTCTGCCAGGGCCGGTTGTGGTTGGCTTCGCGCGCCGCCATGAACAGCGCATGCGCCTCGACCCACGCGCGGTGTTGGTCCACGAACTGATGCAGCAGGTCCGGCCAGTGACCCGCCGCCGCCTGTGAATGAAACCGCTCCACGGCCCGTTCGAGCAGTCGCATCTTGCGGTCGGCGGCGAGCGCGAAGTCGACGCGCGGGGCCGATTCGAAGTCGGGCAACGCGGCCTCTTCGAGATCCGCGTCGGTCACGAGGCCATCCTCGGCCAGCAGTTCGGGACTGATGAGCAACGGGTTGCCGGCGAAGCTGGAGGCCGACTGATACGGAGATCCCCCCGCATCGGCCGGGCAGAGTGGCAGCACCTGCCAATACCGCTGCCCCGCGGCGGCCAACCAGTCGACAAACTCGTAAGCCCGCGGCCCGAGGTCGCCAATGCCGAATCGCGTGGGAAGGGAGGTGGGATGAAGCAGGATGCCGCTGGCGCGTTCCGTCAGCATGAAGGGTCTTCCATGAACAAGGGTCACACTCGTCGGGTGGTTGGCCACCAATTGCCGCAGAAATTCCAACCACGGAATACACGGAAGCTCACGGAAAATGAAGGGCAGTCACGCGAGTTACCGTAGTCCCGTCGCTCCGCCGACGGGACGCTTGTCGGCGGAGCGACAAGTCGACAGTAGCCGAGCATCGACGGCGGGGCAGGCACTCCGATCTGCGACACCTCAAGTTCCAGCGGCCAAGGCAAGCGTCACGAGGCTGCGGGCTTCGGCGGTGAGTCTGCCAAGGTGACCGGGGTCTCGGAAACTTTCGGCGTAGAGTTTGTAGATCGCTTCGGTCCCCGAGGGTCTCGCCGCGAACCAGCCGTTGGCGGTGGTGACTTTCACTCCGCCGATCGATTTCTTGTTGCCGGGGGCTTCGCTGAACTTGGCTGTGATCGTGTCACCGGCCAGCGTGGTGGCGGTGATCGCGGCGGGAGTCAGATGTTTGAACGCATCCTTTTCGGCCAGCGAGATTGGCTGGTCGATGCGAACGTAGTGTCGTTCGCCGTGCTGCGCGACGAGTGACTGATAGTGCTCGCCCGGATCGCGGCCGGTCTTCGCGGTGATCTCGGCCGCGAGCAGCGCGAGGATGATGCCGTCCTTGTCGGTGGTCCAGACTTGGCCGTCGCGGCGGAGGAAGCTCGCTCCGGCACTCTCTTCGCCGCCGAAGCCGAGTGAACCGGAATAGAGTCCGTCGACGAACCACTTGAACCCGACTGGCACCTCGTACAGTGTCCGGCCGAGCGATGCGGCGACAGCGTCGATCATGCTGCTGCTGACGCACGTCTTGCCGACGGCGGCCGTCGCCGACCAGTGCGGCCGGTTTGCGAAGAGGTACTGAATCGCCACGGCCAGGTAATGGTTCGGGTTCAACAGGCCGGACGACTTCGTGACGATGCCGTGCCGGTCGGTGTCGGGATCGTTGCCGGTGGCGAGGTCGTACTGATCCTTCAGCGCGACGAGACTCGCCATTGCATACGGGCTGGAACAGTCCATGCGGATCTTGCCGTCGTGGTCCAGCGTCATGAAGCCGAACTGCGGATCGACCTTGTCGTTGACGACGGTGATGTTCAGGCCGTACGTCTCGGCGATCGGCTGCCAGTAGCCGACACCGGCTCCGCCGAGCGGGTCGACTCCCAATCGCAGGCCGGCCGACTTGATCGCGTGCATGTCGATGACGTTCTTCAAGTCCTCGATGTAGGGGCGGGCGAAGTCGCGTTGAAAGGTCGTCGGTGCGCGGAGGGCGCTTTCGAACGGAACGCGGCGGACGGCGGCGTTGCCTCCCGGCGACTTCAAGATTTCGTTCGCGCGGTTCTGGACCCAGCCCGTGACATCGGTGTCGGCGGGGCCGCCGTTGGGCGGGTTGTACTTGAAGCCGCCGTCTTCGGGGGGATTGTGCGACGGCGTGATCACGATGCCGTCGGCAAGCTGGTCGCGGCGGTGCTTGTTGTAGCAAAGGATCGCGTGCGAAATCGTCGGCGTGGGGGTGAAGCCGTTGCCGTTCTGCACGACGACCTCGACGCCGTTCGCCGCGAGAACTTCGAGGGCCGTCCGTTCGGCCGGGGCCGACAGCGCGTGCGTGTCCTTGCCGAGAAACAGCGGCCCGCTGATGCCATTCGCCTGGCGGTACTCGACCAGTGCCTGCGTGATCGCGCCGATGTGGGATTCAGTGAACGTCCCGTTCGTCGACGTGCCGCGATGTCCGCTGGTCCCGAAGCTGACGAGTTGTCCCTTGTTGTCCGGATCAGGTCGCTGCGTGAAGTAGTTCTCGATCAATCGACCGGTGTCGATCAGCATTGTGGCGGGAGCCGGCTTGCCGGCCAGGGGATGAACGGCCATGTTCGCTCCTTTGTTGCGGGACGCTTGAGATGGGGAAATGAACTGGTGTGGTCGTCGACTCAATCAATTCAGAATTGCCGGAAGGCCGACAACTGAAGCGGGACTTCTTTGGGAGTGCTCCGGCTTGACGGAGCTTTGGAATTTTGGGATTGCGGCGAAGCCGCTTTGGCAATTGACTCGAAAGCGATGTTCTGCAGATTCCAAGAAAAGCGGCAAAGCCGCATGCCAAAGCTCCGTCAAGCCGGAGCACTCCCAAAGTTCGCCAGCTTCAGGATTAGTCCGTTGGAGGCAGCGGCGGTACTATATCCGCCCGTGACGCGATTGGGAGAGCCTGAGACCACGAACCAGGGACGAAATCATGAGCCGCCGACTTACGAAATGGATCACGGGCGTGGTGCTGCTGGCAACTCTGCTGGGAAGCCACGGTTCGCCGCTGTTCGCCAAGGATCTGTCGGGAGCGGCCGTCAAGGAGGCCATTGATCGCGGCCGGAAATTCCTGGTCAGTCAACAGGCCGCCGGAGGATATTGGGATGCCGGGCAGGATGGCTTTCGGCTGGGCGTCTCCAGCATGGTGGTGATGGCGCTGATCAACTCGGGAATGTCTCCACAGGACGTTCCGGTCAAGCGCGGCTTGGAATACCTCCGCAAACCGCAGGACGATCTCGCGCTGGCGCATCATGACACCTACCAGATCTCGCTGCAGATCATGGCGCTGGTGGCAGCCAAGGAGGGGGCCGTTGATGCGGTCCGCATCGCACAACTGGCGCAACGGCTGGAACGGGGACAGGTCAAGCAGGGGGACAGTTCCGGCGGGTGGACCTACAATCTGGGCGAAGGCAACGCGGGAGGGGGCGCTGATCCGAGCAATTCTCAGTTCGCCGTTCTTGGATTGCGGGAAGCGGTCGAAGCGGGCGCCATCGTCAGTCCGGAAACTTGGAAGCGCGCCCGCGCCTACTGGGAGCGCGCCCAAAACGGTGACGGCGGATGGAGCTATTCCAACAGGGGCAACCAAGGGGGGGGCAGCTACGGCAGCATGACCGTCGCCGGGGTCTCGTCGCTGGTGATCTGCGAACAGTTGCTGCGCTCCGATGCGGGCGTGGCTCCGGACGGCACGCCCCCGTGCTGCCAGGGGACCGAGCCCAACGCGGCGCTCGACCGGGGCATCGCCTGGCTCGGCCGGAGCTTTGCGGTCGGCCACAATCCCGGCAGTGGCAACAGTTGGCTGCTGTACTACATCTACGGCGTCGAACGGGCGGGACGGTTGAGCGGCCTGCGGTTCTTTGGCGATCACGACTGGTATCGCGAGGGGGCGGCCTACCTGATCGCCCTGCAAAACGGAGTCAGCGGATACTGGGAGGGCGTCGGCAGCATTGAAAGCCACAAGGTGGCCGGCACCAGCATGGCCCTGCTGTTCCTCTCCAAGGGACTCGCTCCGGTCCTGATCAACAAGCTGAAGTACGGGCCGCGCGAACGACAGGGGAAGGGTGACGTCGTCGGCAACGATTGGAACCGCCACCGGCGCGACGTCCGCAACTTGGTCGACCTGATCAGCGGCCTCCCCAAGTGGCCGAAGCTGCTGACGAGTCAGGATCTGGACCTGGCCCGCGCCGTCGAATCGGGCGGAGTCAACTCGCTGTTGCAGGCGCCCGTGCTGTTCATCACGGGCGAAGAGGCACCGGTCTTCAGCCCCGACGAAGTCAAACTGCTCAAGGAGTACCTCCAAGAGGGCGGCTTCATCCTCGCCTCACCGACGTGTACTTCGACCAAGTTCGAAGCCGGATTCCGCGCGGTGGTCCAACAGATCATGCCGCCGGGTGAGGGGGAACTGAAGCGGTTGACACAGGACCATCCCGTCTTCAAGAGTGAATACCCGCTGTCGGCCGAGGCGACTCCGTTGTACGGCGTCGACTTTGGCTGCCGCACGTCGATCATGTACTCGCCCGAGGATCTCGGTTGCCTGTGGGATTACTGGTCCCGCGTCGACCCACCGAACCGGAATGTGAATCTGAAGGGCCGGATCATCCGTGCGACACAAGTCGGCGTGAACGTCATGGCCTATGCCACCGGACGGGAACCACCGACCAAGACCGACACACCGACGGTCGTGGCCGAGAGCACCGAGTTGGACAACGTCGAACGGGGCCTGCTGCAGATCGCCCAGATCCGGCATGACGGATCGTGGAATGCCGCCCCGCGGGCCCTGCGCCGGTTGCTGCTGGCACTCAACGACACCGTCGCGCTGTCGGCGTCCACCAAGGCCATCGACTTGGAATTCTCGGACCCGAACATCTTTCAATACCCTGTGCTGTACATCCACGGCCGCAACAAGTTCTCGGTCAAGGAGGCGGACCGCCAGCAGATCCGCAAGTATCTCGAACGGGGCGGTGTCCTGTTCGCCGATTCGTGCTGCGGATCGAAGCCGTTCGACAAGAGCTTTCGCGAATTCGTCGCGTCGCTGTATCGCGACAAGAAGCTGGAACGGATCGCGGTCAGTCACGAATTGTTCTCGGACAAATTCGGCCGCGACATCCGCAAACTGAAGCGGCGGATGAACGAGGGAACCGAAGCCGCGGCGGGTGCGGGCTTCGTCGTCCGCGACACCGAGCCGTTCATCGAGGCGCTGGAACTCGACGGACGTCTGGCGGTGATCTACAGCAAGTACGACATCAGTTGTGCGCTGGAACGCCAAGCCGCCGGAAACTGTGAAGGCTACCTGCCCGAGGAGGCGGTCAAGCTGGCGACCAACATCATCCAGTATGCCCTGTTGGAAGATCTCCGCTTGAAGACCGCAGACGGGCCCGACAAGGCCGCGGCCCCCTGAACGCGTGCCGTCCAGCCAGCGCATTCCAAGACGCTATGGAGCGGCGCATCAATTCCTGTCGTAGCATGGACGCCTCGTCCGTGCGGCCCAATTCGACAGATGGTCATGTCTTGCCGCACGGACGAGGCGTCCATGCTACGGTTGGTTCTCGCCGAATCACGACAGTTGTTTCTGCGCCAATCCTATGCGGCGCGGCGGTCGCATTCCTTTTCGGGTGGCTTTGTCGGGACGGACGTCCAACGCGGCACCGAGAATTGGTAGCAGCAGCGGTGGCAGCGCACGGCCGTTGTCAGGATGGACAAAAGGCCCTGACTCTCGTTGCCGCTTCGGCTGACGTAGACGTCATCACACTTGCATCGCGGACACTTCATGTTTGTCGCCCGTATCGATTGGCCG
>JAYTIB010000295.1:0-5393 GCA_043732205.1 Schlesneria sp.
CCTGGGTCAAAGCCGGACGCGCCGAAGAACTCTTTCATCAAACAACTTGCGTCACACCGACACTCGCGATTTAATCCCAACGTTTGAAGAATCCGCCCCTCGTGATCTCGGGGTTCTCGAAGAAATACGAGATGGTAATCGTGAACGGCAATGCTCCTGCTGGAATGACTTGGGCACTGAACATTGGACAGATGCTGGCGGTATGTGGATTGCCGATCGACCTAAACGCGTCATCCCAATCGATAACGCCGTTGGAGCCGGTGAATCTGGACAATTTGCCGGACAAGATCTCCTGTGCGTCCGTTAACGGCATCCAGCGGATGATCCCATCGACGCGGCGACCGACATACTGGTTGTGGGGGCATTTCGTTGCAACATTCTTGGATTTCTTGCCAAGGAAGTACGGGCCTGGCCCCTCTAACGAATCACCCCAGTCGACACCGAGACCGCTCGGATCGCTGTAATTAATCGGGTCGTTCTTGGAGTAGCGGTACAGATTATCGTCACCGGACTCTGTGCGGATCGGATCTTCACTGAAAAAGCGGCCGAGTTGTGCATCATACTGGCGGCGTCTGAGTGTGTGTCGCTGCAATTCGTCGTCGAAGTAGTAGCCCTGCTGGCCAATCCAGCGGAACGCGTTGGTTGTTGTCCCCGTCGTCGAAACCTCTTTTCCCCATGCGTCGTGCTGGTATTGATCGGTGACGGCGGCGGTGGGATCGGTCAGCGCGATCGTCGTCCCCTGAACGTCGAAGTGGTAGTAGCACGCATCGCCATCCCGGACTTGGCTGAGCAGATTCCCGAACTCGGCCGGTTCGTTCGTGTATTGCACCTGCACGACGCCGGCATCGTCCAATTCCGCCAGCAGGTTGTTCTTGTCCCACTGGTAGCTGACTGTCTGCACGGCGTCTTCCCGGCCCACGCGCCAGTGATCGCAGTTGTAGGTGAACGTGACGCGGCTGGTATCCGGCTGTTCGACAGCCTGCTGGCGCGAGTCGAAGTCCCAGATCGTGGTGGTGATGTCCCCCGACGGATCTTCGATCGCCGTCTGGTTCCCCGCCGCGTCGTAGCTGTACGTGGTCCGGCCCGAGAAATCCGCGGCAACCAGAAGTCGGTTGGCCGCGTCGGTGGTGTAGTCCGTCACGTCGCCGTCTCTGGACTGCTGCAACCGGTTTCCGGCAGGATCGTATAGGTACGTGGCACGGAACGACGTCGAACCTGTCTGGTGCTCGCCGATGAGTTGGCCCGAATGGTCGTACGTCCAAGTCGTCCGGTCCCCTTCCAGATCCGTCCGCTGGATGCGGCGGTTCGCATGGTCGTACGCGTATTGAAGCAATTCGATCGGCGTTCCGTCCGGTTTCAATTGTCCGACGTCCGACGTCCGGCCCGCTCCGTCATACACAAGGCTGGTCCGCATGCCGTTCGCCAGCAGCGTGGTCAGGCGCTGGCCCGCCGCGTCGTAGGAGTAGGTGGTGATGTCCCCCTGCGGATTGACCAGCCGCGTCAGGTTCCCGTTGGCGTCGTGCAGGTATGTCGTCCGGCCCCCGGCCAGATCGACCATCAGCCGCCGCTGTCCGACCGCGTCCCAACTGAAGGACAGCCGGCCCCCGCTCGGCTGGATCGACACCACCGTCCGGTTGAGCGGATCGTAACTGCGCGTGTACCGCCCCGTGCTGTCGTGGGCCAGGAGCCGGTTTCCAACACCGTCATAGAGCGACGTGGCCCGCGTGCGGTCGGGATACAACACCCCCGTCTGTTTGCCGACCGCGTTGTAGGCGTATGAGACCCGCACGCCGCGCGGATCGATCCGCAGCGTCTGCCGACCCACCGCGTCGTAGCTGTACGTCAGCCGGGCCAGCAGCGGATTCACCTCCCGGATCTTCCGGCCCGCCGCGTCGTACACGAACGTCGTCCGCTGCGCGTTCCCGTCGATCACGGCGATTTCCCGATGGGCCGCATCATGCACGCTCGTCGTCCGCACCCCCAGCCCGTTGATCCGCACCTGCGGACGGCTCGCCGGATCGTAGACCGTCGTCGAACGGTCACCGACTCCGTTGATGGTGGCCGACACGCGCCCGGCCGGATCGTAGATTGTCGTCGTCCGGTTCAACAACGGATCCCCGCGTGTTGACATGGTTGTGGTCGTGATCACGACTGAACCGACGTGATCATCAGCCCGCCCGCCGCACTGGAGTCATTGACCAACAGATCCCACTCAAAGGACTGCACTTCCGTCCGCGACGCCTGCATCTGAAAGCTGTCATCACCCTCCGTCACCGCACTCAACAACCGCCGCGGCTCCCGCGTTTCAATCGCCGCCACATGCGAATAGCTTCTCGACCGACGGCGCGGTCGCGAGCCGCGTCTCACTCCAGCCCCCCCCCGTTTCGCCAGCTTGTACAACCCGGATGCCAACCGACCGAGCCAATGTGCCAAGATCATGATCGAGGTTCCTCGAAGAGTGGATCGCCACGGGGAGAAATGAGGTGATGCTGGAGCGTCGTGATCATCAAACCGAAAGTCATGCTGTGCCAGACCCGCACAGCCCACTTCACACCAGAACGGCGAAATGGGCGGGACTGTATCGCGGGCGTGTTGAGAAACACAAGCAATGGCACCGAGGACGGAAACGACGGTTCCGGCACGTCACAAGTTTTAGATTTGCTGTTGGCGGTCTGGCAGCCTGTGGAAAGACGGAGTATAGGCGGCTCGCCTGCTGGAATTGTTTACCGGAAACACTGGCGGGCCGCGCGGGCCACGGAGACTTCAACAGGGTTCTAATACTCCCCGACCGCATCGCTCGCCTGGCGCGTTCCCAGGGCCTGTCGCACGGCGGAGGAGACGTTTCCGGAGATGAAGCGGACGCTGCCGTCCATCAGCAGAAAGTGGCAGCCGCCGGTGTGGCGGCTTTTGAAGGAGAGTTCGAGGCGGTCAGTGAAGCTGCCGTCGTCGAACTGGTTCAAGGGGACGCCCAGTGAACCGAGGAACTCCGAGGCATCGCCGGAGTTCGGGGTGTCGTTGCGGCCGAGGTCGTCGGAGCCGATGGACCAGTGGTCGATCTCGGGCGATTCGTACACGGTTTCGCCAATGCCGATGGTCTGGCTGGTGCCGTCGGTCACGTGGCCCAGGCGGACGCTGCTGATGCGAAAGAACATCCCGTCGAGGTTCTCGGGACCGATGCCGTTGACGCTGGTGCCCGAGTCGGTGGTTCGCAGGCCCGAGGCGCACGCGGCGTATTCGCAGGGGACGCGGCGGTCGATCCCGTCGACGTTGGCCACGGCCTCGGGGGAGACGCTCGAAGGACAGCGAAACACATTCAACCGCACGGCCAGCGCCGCTTCCGGACTTCCCGTGCGCCAGATCGACGTCGCCGCGGTTGCGGGCGTCCCGACGGTGAACGATTGGTACAGCGGACCCTGATCGAGATACGGCAACAGGTGATACGACCAGCCCGTCCCCAGTGGCCAGTGATAGCCCATCGGCAGGACGCCGTGCGTGTCGTGGTACGAGTGCAACGCCAGTCCGAACTGCTTGAGGTTGTTTCTGCACTGCGTCCGCCGCGCAGCCTCGCGCGCCTGCTGCACGGCCGGCAGCAGCAGCGCCACGAGTACCGCGATGATGGCGATCACCACCAGCAACTCGATCAACGTGAAACCGCGGCGGCGATTTGTAACCCAGACATTGGCAGGCATGAGCAGACTCGATCCGGCGAATCAATCGGTGTTGTCCAGCGCACTGTGCGCCGGGAAATCTTGCGTGGCGCGCCGGGTAAATACAAGCGGGAAAACTTCAGCCACGCGGCGGCGCTCGCCATGATCGGTCGAGAAGCCATGCCCCGGTTCGTCGCGGCTCTGTCGAAAACGTCAAGAAAGTGTCTCGCGGAGGAGGCCCCACTGGTGCGGATCGTGGCCGCCCAGGCTGTGTGGGAGGTGTCGCCGGACCGAGCCGGTGTCACGTCCCTGCGGATGGTCTTGCAGCGTGCGGATGCCGCCTTTACCACTCGCGGCGGAAATTGACGTAGCTGAATTCTCAAGAATTCAGTGGCCAGGCTGAATTCTTGCGAATTCAGCTACGTCGCGCATCGGTCATTTCTGGCCGCTTGGAGCCTATCAGCAGCTCGCGACCGACATATTGACACTGATGGAACATCCACCACCGCAGTAACGCTCGTGGTTGAACAACTTTGATTTGCAGGGTTGCTGTAGCACGGACGCCTCGTCCGTGCGTCCATCGGTATCAGAGGTTCCGCACGGACGAGGCGTCCGTGCTACGGGGCAAATCAACATTGTTCGACCACTCGTCTGGTTGTGCATCTCAATTCTGGGTGAGATCGAATGAACGGGTTGTCGTCGACTCTGCAGGAGTAAGGCGAGCGGCAGATGAATGTTTGTCCCATATAAGCACGACGCGCATACAAGCACGACGCGCAAGCGAGTGTGCCTGAAAACTCACTCGCTTGCGCATCGTGCTTGTATCTTGCGCATTGTGCTTGTATTCCGATTCCTGCCGCCCGCCCAAGAGCCGCCGCGACTTCGACAGACTGGGATGAACCGCCTTGCGGATTCCACCCAGAATCGTGACGCACACCCCGCTCGTTTTTCTTGTGCCGACTGGCGTCGAGAAATCGGCTCTGCTGGAGTAGATTGACGCTGAGGTCAGCCCTGTCACACACGCCGCGAGTTTTCATTCCCCCGCTGAGTCCATCACCATGCCGCCAGTCACGTCGGGTGTTTGCCAGTTGTTTCTGTCGTGTGTCACGAAGGAGTTTCGCCCGCATCGCGAGATGTTGTCGCAGGACTTGAATCTGCCGCACGTCAAGGTTCAGGTTCAGGAGGACTTCACCGAGGGGGCCATTCCACGCTCGGCAAGCTGGATGGGTACATCAAGAATCGTGTCGCCGTGATCCATTTGGTCGGTTCAGGGACCGGCAGCAAGCCGAAAGCGGCCGAGATTGACTCGCTGCTGAAAGAGCGTCCCAACTTCACCGAGCCCTTTCCCTTCTTGAAAAATCATTTGGCTTCGCTGTCCTACACGCAATGGGAGGCGTGGCTGGCCATCTATCACAAGGTTCCCTGCTACATTTACCGGGCGGAATCGTCGGCGGTCCGGGCCACGGGATTTGTCGAAGACCCGCTGGAACGACAACTTCAAGAAGCCCATTGGGAAAGATTTCGCGCGTGCGGGAAGGACCGGAAGGCCTTTCACAGCGCCGACGAGTTGTGTCGTCTCGTGCTCCGCAGCCTCAGTTCAATCCTTCCCGCTGGCGAGCACAAATCCAACGTCATTCCCAAGGGGCTGCGTTCCTTCGATGCCAACGACGCCGCCTTCTTTCTCGATCTGCTGCCCGGCCTGCATGACGAAAACAACCTGCCCGAAAGCATTCGATTCTGGAAGCA
>JAYTIB010000296.1:0-5377 GCA_043732205.1 Schlesneria sp.
TCGGCGGAGCGTTCGGCACTGGCCACGCCCGTCGCGCTGCTCGAAGCGGGAATGGAGCTGGGTGGGTTTCAACTGCGACGGCGGTTGCGGCGCGGCGGGATGGGCGAGGTCTGGCAGGCGCATGATCCGACCGGTGAACGAATGGTCGTCATCAAGGTGCTCCCTCCGGAACTGCAGCGCAGCCCCGACGAGATGTCGCGCGTCAAGCAGACGTTCAACCGCGTCCACAATCTGCAGCACCAGCACATCTGCCCGGTCTATCTGCTCGGCCAGGATCCCCGGTTCGGTTACTTCATCGTGATGAAGTATCTCGATGGCGACACGTTGTCCGCCTACCGCAAGGCGTTCGTGCAACGGAAGGGGCGGTTCCCCCTGTCGGAAGTGGTTCGGGTGCTGGTGCCGATCGCCAAGGCACTCGACTATGCCCACGGGCAGCAGATCATTCATCGCGACATCAAGCCGCAAAACATCATGCTGCAGGCGGATGGCAGCGACGTGCAGCTCGTGGATTTCGGTCTGGCCGCGGAGGTGCGCACGAGTGTGATGCGCGTCAGCCAGGTGCAGATGGAAACCTGCGGCACGTACCCCTACATGGCTCCCGAGCAATGGCGGGGCGAGATGCAGGACGCTCGAACCGACCAGTACGCCCTGGCGGTGGTGGCGTTCGAATTGCTCGCGGGACATCTTCCGTTTGAAGCGACCGACGCCACCGTCTTGCGGATGTGCGTGCTGAATGATGCCGCCCCGGCGATCACCGGGGTGACCGACGCGGTCAACGCCGTGATTGCGCGGGGGATGTCGAAATCTCGCGTCGACCGGTTCGACACCTGCGTCGCATTCATGAAGGCTCTGGTGGCAGCCGTCTCGGCGAAAACTGTGGCCGATGAGATCGCGACTCTTGATGAAAGCTCGGTCGTTTCCCGACCGGCGCGGCCGTCGACGCCGGCAATCCCATCGACTTCCCGTCCCATCGCGCTATCCTCATCGACACCGGCCTCATCGACACCCTCGTCGTCGGTGCCGGCACGTGACGCCCGCGTGCCAAAGCCTGCGGACACCAGTTCGAGCCGACCAAAGCCGGGTCGCCCGGCCGCGGCGGGAAGTGCGTCAAGCTTGGTCCCGGTTCGATCGCCCGCCAGCCGCAAGCCGGTCGACGACGACGACCTCAAAGATCTCGAACCTCTCGAACCGTATGACGACGCCCCGATCGAGCCTGATGATGATCGAGTGTCATCCCGATCGGGAGATCGGCGCCGCCAGCAACCGTCGGTGCGCCCAGTCCGTGGCGAAGTCGCGCTCGAGCGGGTCAATTCACGAGCCATGTTCTGGGTCTTCCTGATCGGCGGTTCGTTCTGCACTGTGTTCATCGGGCTGTTCGGCTGGTTCCTGTGGGGCGGCATGCAGACGTTCTTCGGACCCTCGACGCCGGGGACGCCGAACTCCAACTCGAGCCAATTGGCCGCGAACCCGCCGGTCAACGGGACAGCTCCCGCCACTCCCAATGGCGCGGTGCCGCAGCCGGTTCCCAACCCCGGACCGGGAATCGCCGCGGTTCCCGGCGTCGTTCCACCAGTCGTTCCCGCAGTCGTTCCCGCAGTGGTGCCTCCAGCGGACAAGAATGGTCAGGCGCTGCGGTATCGCTGGGAGCAGGGGAAGCAGTACGTCTACTCGGTCAAGGTCGAATTGGAACCTGATCCCGATGTCGTGGTGACGGTGACCGGCAACACGACGTACTCGCGCGGCCAGCCTGTCGCCAAGAAGAACGGCGCTCCGGACGGGAAGGGGCAAGGGACGGGGACCGGGTTTGTGGTGCAGGCCGACGGCTATCTCATCACCTGCCAGCATGTCGTCGACGATGCCTCGGAAATCGAAGTGGCGATCGGCGGCAAGAAGTATCCGGCGAAGGTCGTCATGGAGGATGTCGAGCACGATCTGGCGATCATCCGCATTGACGCGAACGGGTTGCCCACGCTGCCGCTGGCCGATTCGGACAAGGTGCAACTCGGTGAGGAAGTGCGGGCGATCGGGTTCCCGTTCTCGAGCATTCTGGGCGACAACATCAAGGCGACGCGCGGGACGATCTCGGGCGTGAATCAGGATGACGACCGCAAGGTCTTTCAAGTCGACGCGGGGATCAACCCCGGCAACAGCGGCGGCCCGCTGGTCAACGAGCGGGGGGAAGTTGTCGGGGTGAACTTCGCCAAACTGCGTGAGGAATTCGCCACAAACGTCGGGTTCGCCGTGCCCGTCAACGATGCCATCAATCTGCTGCGGAGCGAAGGAGTCGCGTTTGCGAACGGCGATGGCAAAGGACCAAAGCTGGATGGTCCCGATCTGGTCAAGCGGGTTTCCGCCGCCACGGCACTGATCACCGTCAACAGTGGCGGCGGCGGTGCCGCCGCCGGAAATCATCACTTCGAACTGCACTGCAACGGCTCGCTCAATTCGTCGGTCCGTTCCAAATCGGGCAAGGCCGTTGATCCTCTCGCCATGCAGCGGAGCCACGTGCGGTCCGTGATGAATCGCGGGTTCTCGCAACCGGACGTCGTGGAAACAGACCCGCTGGGCCATGTCCACGACATCACCGGCGATCGCAGCCCACTGCCAGCACTGATGGGGCCGCTGTCGATGATGGTCCTCGAACATCTGCCGTCCGTCCGCCGCCCCAACTGGTCGCATTCGTTTGCGATCTCGATCGTCACGAGCGAAGAGTCCGGCGATGCCCTCGGCCTGCCGTCCCGTTTCAGACCCCGGTTCCGTCCGCCGGGATTTCCCGGTTTTCCGGGCGTCCCCGGATTTCCCGATGCGGCTCCGAAGACGACGCGGATACCTGGCAAGGTTCACATCAGCTACACGCTGCAGGAGGCGGTCGGGGATCTCGTGAAGATCAAGAAGGAATTCGATCTGGAAGCGCGCGACAAGTTGGCTGGCGAACCGCGCATCAAACTGACCGGCAGCGGTGTCTTGAGCTTTGACATGAAATCGGGAGTGCCCCGCAGCCTCGACTATACGGCGACCCTGGTGGAGAACGAGAAGAACACGATCACGAAGCTGCCGATCAAGCTGACATACCAACTGGTCGAGGAACGGGGCGCGGCCGGAAACATCGCGCAGGCTCCGGGGGCCGCGATGCAGCCGGGCAAGTCCGTGGAAAAAGAGATGGCGCTCCCTGTCGGAACGCGTCTGGTGGCGGAATGGGCCGGCAAGTGGCTGCCGGTCGACGTGCTGCAACTCATGCCCAACGGCAACGTCCGGATTCATTGGGTCGGCTGGGCGAATCAGTTCGATGAGGAGGTCGCGCGGACCCGGTTGCGGTTCCCCGCCGGTGTCAACCCGCCCCAGCCTGGTGCTGCGCCCGCCGCCGTCGCCGGTGTTGATCCACCGGTTGTGGCGACCGTGCCGCATGAGTTCACGCTGAAGCTTTCCGCCGCGGAAATCGATCAGTGTCTGGCGGACCTTCAAGGTGCGAACGCGGGACAGGCGAACGCGGCGGCTGGCAAGCTGCAGCATGCCGTCCCCCTCGACGAACGGCGGGACGAAGTCCTGAAGGCTCTCGAAGCAATGCTCAAGCAGAAGGATCCGTTTCGCCGGAAGCAGGCCGTCGATGCGCTGGGAACATGGGCCAAGCGCGAGACCATTCCCCTGCTGATACAATGTCTCGAAGAGACCGCCCTGCTGGTCAAGTTGGCGGCGATCGAGGCACTCGGGAAGTTGAAGGACGAACGGGCCGCCGAACCGCTGGCAAAGCTGGTCGCGGAACCGGGCCCGCGGGTGCAGGCGGCGAAGGCGCTGCAATCGCTCGGTGCCAGGGCCGAGAAGGCGGTGTTGGGACTGCTGACGCACGCGGAGCCGGAAGTGCGCCAGGAGGCCTGTCGGCTGTTGAAGGAGATCGGCACGGCCGCGAGTCTGCCGGCTCTGAAAACGGCGTCTGAAGATACTGATCGAACAGTCGCCGCGTCGGCAAAAGAAGCGGTGGCGGCGATCTCGAATCGCAAGTGAGGAATCGGTTCGAAAGAACTGGGTTCGTGTGGCTGGGGTCGAGTCTTCGAGCCCCCGGCGAGTTGTGTCGCAGACTGGGAGCTCGCAGACTCGACCCCAGCCACACAGTTCGGGACGTTAACGCGCTCGCGCTGCTCAGACGTTCCCGAAACGAGTCCCCGTGGCACGGACGCCCATGTCCGATCGAGTCGGATTCGGCGGGACACTGCCAGTCGTCCTGCCAATTCCCATTGAGGGAGAATGCCATGTCCATTCCCAAGGAACCCGCGGCCACGCCTCCTGCCGGAGAGCCGGAATTCCCGTTCGTGACAGTCGTCGAGTATGTCAACGCGCTGTTGTCCGGGGGCAAGCCGGAGATCTATCGCCTGGTGATTCACGAGGTCGACCGGCACGTGTTGCACGAGGTCATGCGGCACTGCCACGGAAACCAGCTTCAGGCCGCCGAGCGCCTGGGGATTTCCCGCATGACACTGCGGTCCAAGCTGCGGTCGTTGGGGATGATGCCGACTCGCACAGGCAATCGACCCAAACCGTGACCACGGCGAGCGGCAGATGTAAGTTTCCCCACATACCAGCACGACGCGGAAGCGAGTGTGCCGGATAACTCACTCGCTTGCGCTGCGTGCTTGTATGCCGATTCCTGCCGCTCGTCTAACCGCCTGTTGAAAAACGTGGGATCGGCTTCCAGCCTGTCGTTTTCCTCGGAGAACCACCGGCTGGAAGCCTATGCCACGGCGTTTTTCAACAGGCTGCTAAACGTGAAAACGTCTCACTCGTGGCCGTGCGATTTACGGTACTGACCCGCACGTGAGTTGAAATCTACGGCGCCCCCTTCGCCTTCCGAGGCTTGATGAGGATCAGCCACGCTGAGAGCAGAGTCAGCGGCAGGACGAACATCCAGTAGGGGATGGTCCATGCGCCGGAGTTTGCAAATCGATGTAACCATTCGTTTCCTTTCACAGCCGCGACTCGCTGAAGTGCTTCAATCGGAATTCTTTCAAATGCGTCCACTGTTCGCACCGCTGGCTTCCAAGTGCGCCAAAGTACGACAGCATTCATTGAAGAGAATTCATGCTGCTGATCGCCGACTGCAAGCATAGCAATGTCGTTGACGCGATAACTTCGCATCCACCACGCCATCAACAGGCACGCCATCGCGAGCGTGACCAGCCCGGCCTTGCGTCGCCAACCTTTGAAGAACTCGCCCACGCTTCACACTCGATTCGAGAAGTAGCACCTTGACGTGGATCGCCGATGGCACGGGGAAGCGTTAGGAGAAGACCCCTCACCCTAACCCTTGTATGTTTGAGACGGGGCATCATTCTGGTGTCCGCTGATTCCGCCGTGTGGCTCTGCGGAGTGAGCGTAGCGAACGGAG
>JAYTIB010000297.1:0-5364 GCA_043732205.1 Schlesneria sp.
TTCGCTCCGCGAACCAACGTTGGTTCGCGGAGCGAACCACGACAATCTGCGACAGTTATTTCCGTGCCGATCCTTGCCGGACTTGGGATGAGATAAGCACCGGTCGCACCACTGCTCCGGAGTCCTCATGGAAGCAGTACGAAAGCAAGCCGACACTTCATCATCACTGCTTGGCCCAAAGCCGCCAAGTAATTGCACGCCCAGCATTGCCGATCGACCACGCAGGGCCACCCCGCCGCGCGAAGTCCCTCGCCGGCGGCACCCGGCGTTCAGGCGGCGGTGATCTCGGGGACGTGCTGATCTTCGTATTTCTCGATCAGAACGCCAATGATCTCCAGGAGCGATGCCAGCGGATGCGTCTCGTCCTCGCCGCCGACATCGATCAACGTGTCGAGAATCTGTACGAGCTCGTCGTACTCCTGCCCGGTGTGCGGCACAAACAACAACGGCGCGATCGTCGGCCACACTTGTTCGACGATGTTGAGTCCACTCGTGGTCATGATCTCATTCCCTCCATTTCCCTTCGTCGTATTCGTCATGAGTCAACACCGCGCGAATGTAAATCCTCTGGCGGTTGTAGTGGATGGCGGCGATGAGCCGAGCGGAATTGCCTGAAATGTTGAAGACCGTCAGCTTGCCAACTTGATCCGCACTTGGGAAAAGCCGGCGTCATTCAGCAACGGAGCGAACGATTGCCGGCGTGAGCGTGCGATACCAGTGTTCAAGACCGGATGTTGCATTCGGATGCCTCGCCGCGAACTCGTTGAGTCGTTTGCGCGTGATGATGTGCATCGGTGGATTCTCACCAGCTTTGACTCGCCGCTCACACTATCCGCGCCAAGAAGTCTTCCGTGAATAGCGAACTCACAACTGATCGATTCCCCCGCTTTTGGCCCGACCAAACCGGATGTCTTCACGTGCCTTCGCTTTGGCTACAGCGTTAGATACCAATCTTCGTTTACCGTAACTTGCTCGACGACTTCTGTAGTGATTCCCAAGTGAAGCTCCTTCAACTTCTCGGCCAACAGATCGCCATCGATTAGATCAATTGGTGGAGCACCATCTCGCGTTGCTTCTTTAACGGCATCGCGCGTGAACGTACCCGTGGTAATCAAGAGGCCCTTGTCCGCACGTCCGACCATTGCGCCGCGAAAATCACGGACGTGGCCAGATGTCACTGAGCCTTGATACTTCTTGCACTGCCAAATCACGTGGAAACTGAGCACGCCGTTGATTCGAAGTATCCCCTTCCCATCAATGCCGCCATCGCCGGATTTCCCTGTAACCTCGACGTGCATGAATCCACACTCACGAAGAAGCCGCATCACCAATCGTTCAAACGCTGAAGCGTCGATCTTTTGCGTGAGGATGTGGTGAAGACGTTCACGCCACGATTGAGTTTCTGCCGGTACATCATCAGCGTCGAGTTCAACATCTTTTTCGTCCCGTTCACGAGTTTCACGTTCGGCACGGTCCAATTCGCGCACTGCGCGGAGAACATCCTGATGGTCGATTACTTCAATTTGCCGCTTGTCCGGCGCAATTGCCCAAACACCGCGTGATGAGTTTTCAATCATGCCGTATTTCTTGAGATATGTGCGAGTCCAAGCAAGACGATACTGCAATTCGGTTTGACTGCTCTTTTCGGGGTTGTGCTGTTGATTGACGATGTCGGGTGGCAATGCCAGAGATTGCGCGACCGTTTCGTCGATTTCCTCGATCGAGCCGGAACCACCCAAGTCAATGAGCGCTCTGAAGAGGGGCTGCATCAGTTGATCGAAGGTCGGGACTTTGTTCATGGAGATGTAACTTGTGTGGTCCAACAGTGAATTAACCCGCGCGCTGGACAAGTCGGCCAACCTGTTGACGCCGGTCTGGTCTTCACGCATCGCAATATGCCGTTCACAAAATTCTTTGCCAACGACGGCGTTGAGTTTACCGTTGCGATGGGTCACGTGTTCGCCCGCGCGTCGGATATCCCGACGCGCCATCCTCACCCGTCGTCACCTTGGCCGTGCGCGTCTTGCCCTTCGCGGGTTTCCACCGGGCGAACTGCTGGCCGTTCTTCGTGAACAGTTCCGCCCCCTTGGGCAGCGGTCGCGTCACGGTTTTCTTGTAGACGGTTCCCATTGTGTCCCTTTCATCTCGGCATCATTGCTGCCGTCGAGTCGTGCTCATTAGTCCGGTAGGATCTCGCAGTTTGGCAATGCCTTCCGAAGTTTTGCTCGTTTTTCTGCGGTGACTTGCGTGTCGTCGAGTTCAAGGTTTTCGAGGTTGCTCAATCCCTTGAGATGCTCCAAACCGGCATCGGTAATTTGCGTGTTGGTAAGGTTGAGGTATCTGAGGTTGGTCAGTCCTTTGAGATGCTCCAAGTCGGCATCGGTGACTTGCGTGTTGCAGAGGTAGAGATATTGCAGCTTGTCGAGTGACCCTAGTTCTAAAATCAGATCCGAAGGAGCGGTCGCCTCCAACTGACAGACCCGGCAAATGCGGTCGAGATACGGTAGCCGGTCCTGCACAGATTGCGGAATCCAAGTCGGCCCAGCGTACTGAAACGCCACGTCTCCACCGTGTGCTTCAATCTCCCTCGCCATCCGCTGTTCCCGTTGGTACGTGGCATAGACGCTCACGACACCATAAGACACCGCCACCAATACCGTACCAATCACGATCCGCACGAAATGCCGTCGCAGGAACTGCCAGACCATCACGGGTTCGTGGGGAGTGTCGGTCATCGTGTCACTTCCCCTTCTGCTTCGGAGCGGCTTTCGTTGTTGCCTTGCCGGTTGCCGGTCGTAATTCCAGCCCGAAGTACTTGGCCAGCTTGTCGGCCATGTCGCAGGGTTCGTTCACCCTTCACGAACGACATCAGGCTTTGCCGGGTGACTCCGGTGCGTTGCTCCAGGGTGAGGAACGGCAAGCCGCTCGATTCAATCGCGGCCTTCAACGTGTCGGCAATGGTTGGTTTGATTGGCATGGTGTCGCAAATCGTACAACTCGGGCAGGGTGGCATTTATCGCTCCATCACCCGAATGTCCGCGCCAACCAGCGAATGATCCGGGTTCCCAGTGATTGGGGGGCGATCAGGATCTTGGCGGCTCCGGCGGCTCCGCGCGGCAGCGGGGCGTCGGTTGGGTCCAGGTGGACTCGGGCTTGGTACCAGGTGCCGACGGGGACCAGCGTTCCTTCGGCGGTGGGGAGGGCGGGGAGGTTCAGGCGCTGGACGGCGTCGCGCGGCAGCAGGTCCAGGTCGAGGGCTGCGATTTCGGTGATGCGGCCGGTCAGGACTTCGCCGGACAGTTCATGCCAGACCATGCGGGCGGGCTGGCCGACGCGGACCAGGTTGATGTCGTCCTGGTTGACGAGCAGCACCGCCGCGCGACTTTGCTTGGGGCCGACCAGGCAGACGGTCGTTCCAGGTTTCACGAAGCAGCCGCGATTTTGTTCCTGCAGCGGCGAGCCGGTCCAGGAGCGCAGTGAACCGTGGGGCGCGAGGCCGGAGTTCCACGCGGGTGGCAGGACGACGCCGGCACAGGGGGCGCGCAACACGAGGCGTTCCGCCGTCGCTTGAAGCTGGGTCAACTGGGATTCGAAGTCGCGCAGGGCTTCGCGGACCGACGGGATCAGAGCGGCGACCTGGGGATCACGGACTCGGCGGCGTTCGAGTTGTTCCAGTCGCAGACGATGCTGATGACACTCGCCCTCCAGTCGAATCAGTTCCGCCTGAAGCTTGGGATCGACCAGCCGGGCGACTTCCTGACCGGCTTCGACGGACTCGCCGATCTTGGCCCCGTGTTCCAACGTGCCGCCCAAGGTCGCGTAGACTCGCTGCGCCGTGTCTTGGTCGAGCAACGCCCCCGCCCCGACGCGACTCGGCACGGGGATCGTCAGCACCAGTCCCAGCAGCACGCAGGCTAGGACCGTGCGGAAGCGGAACCGCGACCAGTCGATCCGCGCCCGGTTCTCTGTCGAGCGGAAGAATCGAACCGTCGCGGCGAGCGGGCTGAGCATCATCAATCCAATCATCGGGACCGCCATGACTTGGACAATGACGGCCAGTCCATACGGCTTCAGCCAGAAGTACAGTGACCACAGGATCAAAAACGTCAGCATGATCCGGTAGACCGTCGAGGCGATTCCATAACCCAACAGCAGCGACGTTCGCGAGAGCGCCTCGCGCGCGTCGCCCCGGTCGCGCAGGCCGCAGAACCACCAGCCCAGCCAACCGCGGATCTTCCCCACGGACTGCTGTTGAAGATTGGGGATTTCGAGCCAGTCGGCCAACACGAAATAGCCGTCGTAGCGCAGCAGTGGATTGCCGTTGAAAATGAACGTGCTCACGCCGCAGATGAACATCAGGTTCAGGCAGAGCGAATGAAACAAACCCGGTGCGCTGAACCACCACAGCAACGTACACGAGGCGGCGATCACGGCCTCGACCCACATCCCCGCGGCGCTGACGGCGATCCGTTTCCACTTGTCCCGGACCATCCACATGTCCGAGACATTGCAATACAGCGTCGGTGTGAAGACCAGCAGCATCGCCCCCAGTTCCCGGCATTCACCGCCGAACCGCTTGCACGTCAGCGCGTGACCGAACTCGTGCAGGATCTTCACCACGGCCAGCAGCAGCGGCAGCCAGATCAGATTCGGCGGGCTGAGCAACGCGCGTGTGTCAGGCAACCGTTCGAGCACCCGCTCAAACTGAACGACGACCAGGATCACGGCCGCGGCGATCAGCAGCAGGCTCGCCCCGATCGCTGCGGGGGAGAACAGCCAGCCGACCCGCGCGAGCATCCCATCGAGCAGCCGGTCCGGATCAAATCCGCGGAACCGGACGCAGAGCAGATTCCCCAGTCGCGACCAGCGTCGTCTCGACTGCAACTGTTGATCTCGGGCCACCAGCACGCGGCCATAGCCCGGACCATCGGCCATCAGCAGCCCCTGCGAAATCAGTTGGCCCACGAATTGTTGCAGGTCCACGGCGGAGAGTGTCCTCGGTCGGAAGTTCTGGTGGAACTCGCCGCAGACTTCGTCGAGGGTCGCTCGTCCGTTGAGTCGTTGCAGCACGAAGTACTCTTCGTCGCGCAGTTCGAAATAGGCGAGCGTCACCGGATCTTTGACACCCCACGAACGACGACCCGAGAACTCCAGCGGCACGACCCGCAGATCGGCCCGTTGTCGCCAGGGAATGCGGTGACTCGATGATGGCGTGGGGGTCGACATGGGATTGCGGCTCGGTCCGGCTCGTCGATTTTCAGGCTTCAGGTTTGGGACGTTACTGTAGTTCGGTCGCTCCGCCGACCGAACGTCTCGCCGACCGAACGTCTCGCCGACCGAACGTCTCGCCGACCGAACGTCTCG